>CAZXTV010000347.1:0-2394 GCA_964643705.1 uncultured Arenimonas sp.
CCTTCCAGTCGGCCGTCGGTGATCAGGCAGCCCAGGCTCGGCACAGCAGCCCGCAACCGGCGCACCATCGGTGCCCGCTCGGCGTCGACGACGGCGCATCGCACTTCGGCAAGGTCGAGCAAGTGGCGCGCGTCTGCGTCGCGGTAGGCGGGGTTGACCGGCACCATCGCGGCACCGGCCTTGGCGATGGCCAGCCAGGCCAGCGGGAACAGGGGCCGGTTGCCCGCCACCACCGCTACGCGATCGCCCGGCGCTATGCCCCTTGCCCGCAGCGCATGTGCCAGACGGTTGGTGGCGACGTCCAGCTCGGCAAAACTCATCGACTCGCCGGTCGCGTCGAAATGCAGGGCCGTGTGCCCGGGCCAGCGCAGTGCGGCACGCGCGCACAAGTCGCCCAAGGACAAGGCCGCCGGCGGCGCGACGGGCGTGGAGTTCATGCGCGGGCGGCCAGGAAGTTGCGGATGCGCGCCATGGTCTGCGGATCACAGGCGGCGGCGGCGCAGGCTGTGGCCTCTTGCGTCAGCGCAGCTTCCAGCGCTGCCCGGTCAGGCGCCGCGAAGGCGCGCTTGAGCTGGCGCGCCGCTTCGGGGGGTAGCGCGGCCAGCTGGTGCGCCAGGGTCAGGCCCGACTCGAGCAGTTGCGCGTCGGGTACCACGCGCCAGGCCACGCCCAGCTCCAGCAGGCGCGGCGCGTCCAGCCTGGGGCCCAGCAGCGTCATCTCGGCTGCGGCCATGCGGCCCACGGCGCGGGGCAGCAGCAGGCTCAGGCCGCCCGACACGAAGAGCCCGAAGCCGACTTCGGGCAAGGTGGCCCGTGCGCTCTCGGCCCACAGACACAGGTCACAGTTGAGTGTCCACGAGAAGCCGCCGCCGACGGCCCAGCCCTGCACCAGGCCCAGCACGGGCTTGTCGCCCCACATCAGGTGTCGCGTCACCTGCTGGAGTTCGTCGACGAAGGCCTGCATCTCTGCCGCGCTCATCTCTCCAGCCTCGAGCTGATCGACCAGGTCGTCACCGGCGCAGAAGGCACGACCTTCGCCGCGCAGCACGACGCATCGCACCGCATCGTCCGACAACGCTTCAGCCAGGGCGCGGTTCAATGCCAGCAGCAGTTCGATGTTGATCGCGTTCAGGCGTTCGGGGCGGTTCAGTGACACGACGCACACTGCGCCATCGCGGCGCGTCAGCACGGGTTCGGCCGAAGGCCGTTCGAGGGGCGGGGCCATCACCTCCTTGGCCTCCTTGCCGACGGCGGAGTCGCCACCCTGGCGGGCACCAGCTGTTCCAGTCCGGTCGTGAGGACGGGCTCGGCCACCGGCGGGTTCTCCATGTAGAGCGCGCGATACCAGATCGCGGCCAGCAGTTCGGCGCTGTGTTCCGGGGTCTTCAGCAGCTTGGCCAGCTCCGGGTTGCCGTGCACGTAGATCTCGTTGAGCAGGCCGTCGATCATCGAACCCAGCGCGTAGGCCACGCTCAGGCTGACGCGCTCACTGAGCACCGCGTGCGGAAACTGTCGCGCGATGCTGCGCGCGATGCGTCGGGTCCATGCGTCATTCGTCTTGAGCCACAGGGCTTCGAATTCGGGCACTTCGTCGGCGACCTGCACCAGACAGCGCATGAGGCCCGGGTGCTGTTCATAGGCCCGCGCCCACAGCAGCGTGGGGCGATACACCGCCTGGTAGCGGTCCTCGGGCTTGGGCAGTGCATCCAGGTTGGCGGACAGGTCGTCGACGAAGTCGGCCAGCACTTCGCAGGTGGCGGCGCAGAGGTCCGGGAAGTAGTGATAGAACAAGCCTACCGCGATGCCGGCCTCGGCCGCCACGTCGGTCACCTTCATGGCGCGGTAGCCCACGCGCTCGAGCACCGCACTCACGGCCTGCTTGATCGCCATGCGCCGCTTCTGGGCCCGGGCGCTCGGAGTCTCGCGCGAACCGTCCCGCTTGCGAGGGTGGGTGGTCTCATTCGAGGCGTTCATGGCGAGCTCCTGGTCGGGGCCATATCGTCGGTTGGGCGACTGCTCGGTCTGCGACAGCAGCAGCGCTCGCCGCTGCATCCATGTCCGCAGGGGCGCATGCGGGATGCCGTGGATGCGCAGGCCGCCGGCGCCGACCATCGTCCCGGCGGCGACCATTGCGTTGATGATGGCCTCTTCCACGGCCCAGGCCGTGGCATGGAACAGGGGATCGAGTTCATCGCCAGCCGACACCGGCATCGGCGCCCGACCACCGATGGACAGGCGGCCGGCGGTCGAAAACGCGAGAAAGATGTCGCCCGACAGCGCGCCACCCATGCCGCCGGTGCGGGCCAGGCCCACCGTGGCGCGCCTCGCCACGCGCTCCAGCTGCGCAGGGTGGAGCGGCACGTCGGTGGCGATGAGAGCGATGATGGAACCGTC
>CAZXTV010000348.1:0-2392 GCA_964643705.1 uncultured Arenimonas sp.
CCTCAACGAGCCCGACACCTACCAGGGCGGCGAACTGGCGTTCGAGAGCGGCAGCGGGGAAACCGCCTTCAAGCTGCCCGCCCGTTCGGCCGTCTGCTACCCCACCGGCCAGCTGCACCGGGTCCGGCCGGTGGAACAGGGCGAACGCCTGGCGGTCGTGGGCTGGGTGCAGAGCCTGGTGCGGGACACCGCCATCCGGGAAATGCTCTACGACCTGTCCGAGGCGCGGGAGCAGCTGATCGGCAAGGACGGCACCGAGCGGGCCCTGGACCTGATCAACAAGACCTACTTCAACCTCCAGCGGCGCCACGCCGACCCCTGACCCCCCCCCGTAGGAGGGCCGGATGTGGGCATGGGTGCCGTTATTGCTGGCATCATCGGCCATCGCTGCGGCCGTCAGGGGGACGCGCACGTGGGACTGCTGGGGGAACTGAGGCGCCGCAACGTCATCCGGATGGCCGGCCTTTACCTGGTGGCCGCCTGGCTGTTCCTGCAGGTCGCCGAAACCCTGCTGCCGATCTTCGACACGCCCGGCTGGGTGCTGAAGGTGCTGGTGGCGCTGCTGGTGGTCGGCTTCATTCCGGCGCTGGCCTTCGCCTGGATCTTCGAGCTCACGCCGCAGGGCATCAAGCGCGACGAGGAGGTGCCGGCCGAAGCGTCCATCGCGCCGCAGACCGGTCGGCGCATGGATCGCCTGCTGATCATCGGCATGGCGGTGGCGCTGGCCTACTTCGCGTTCGACAAGTTCGTGCTCAAGCCCGGTGCCGCGCCCACCGCCGTCGCGGTGGCCGAAGCACCGGCGAACGATGAAGCGCACGACGCCTCGATCGCCGTGCTGCCCTTCGTCAACATGAGCTCGGACCCGGAGCAGGAGTTCTTCTCCGACGGGTTGTCCGAGGAACTGCTCAACCAGCTGGCGCAGATCCCGAACCTGCGCGTGATCGCGCGCACGTCGTCCTTCTCCTTCAAGGGCAAGGACGTGGACGTGGCCACCATCGCCGAGGCGCTGGACGTGGCCCACGTGCTGGAAGGCAGCGTGCGGCGCTCCGGCGACACGCTGCGCATCACCGCCCAGCTGATCCGCGCCGCCGACAGCTCGCACCTGTGGTCGAAGACCTACGACCGCCAGTTCGAGGATGTCTTCAAGGTGCAGGACGAGATCTCCACCGAAGTGGTGTCGGCGCTCAAGCTCACCCTGCTGCCGGGCCAGGGCGTGCCGCAGACGCAGCGCACCGGCAGCGTGGAGGCTTACGAGCGCTATCTGCGCGCTGCCGCGCTGCTCGCCACGGGCCGGGTGACGGACGGGTCCCTGGCCACGTCGGAACTGCAGCTGGCGATTGATCTCGACCCGGACTACGCCAACGCCTGGGCGGCGCTCTCGAACGCCCAGTCGGCGCTGGCCGAGGGCAGCCAGAACCTGCCGGAGCGCATGGTCTACATCGACCAGGCCAAGCGCTCCGCCGACAAGGCAATCGCCCTGGCGCCGGACCTGGCCGATGGCCATGCCGCCCGGTCCGGCCTGCGCTTTTCTTATGACCTGGACTGGACCGGCGCCATGGCGGACATCGAGCGCGCCGTGGCGCTGGCGCCCAACGACGCCAACGTGCTGGCCGCCCACGCCTACCTGCTCTCGCTTCAGGGCCGCAACGACGAGGCGGCAGCGGCCATCACCAAGGCCCTCGCCAGCAACCCGCTGTCGGTGGCCGCCTGGGAGTTCCAGGGCCAGATCAGCCTGTTCGCCGGCGACATCGATGCCGCCCGCCAGGCCTTCCGGCGCGCCGCCCAGCTCCAGCCGGACACCAACTGGGCTAATTACTACCTCGGCTACCTGGCCCTGCAGGACGGTCGCCTAGATGAGGCGCAGTCCTGGTTCCCGCGCTCAGATGGCGGCTTCCCGCTGGCGGGCGAGTCCATGGCGGCCTTCACGCGCGGCGACCTGGCGGCCTCCGACAAGGCGCTGCAGGCCCTGAAGGACCAGTTCGGCGCCGGCTTCGCCTTCCAGGTGGCCAGCGCCTACGCCTGGCGCGGCGACAAGGACCAGGCGTTTGCCTGGCTCGACACCGCGCTGACCCACCGCGACGCCGGCATGTCCCGCCTCAAGGTGGACCCCACCCTGCTGTCCCTCCACGACGACCCCCGCTTCGCCGCCCTCGTGAATAAGGTCGGCTTCCCCGACTAGAAAAGGGGACGGAGGCAATTAAGACGCTCCTGGCCCTTGTGCCGGGATTCGCGCTTACGTTTTGGATTGGGGCGCTCCACGCCCTCCGGGCCGTGGCATGATCGGCCGGCAGCGTAGGTCTTAGGGGAGACTCGCTTTGCAACTGCTGGCCGAGCTTCGGCGCCGCAACGTGATCCGCATCGCCGGGTTGTACCTGGTCGGCGCCTGGCTGCT
>CAZXTV010000349.1:0-2391 GCA_964643705.1 uncultured Arenimonas sp.
CGAGAACTGACCCACCTCTGATTATGGATTTTGGGTCAGTCTTCGGTCAAGACATGGCTTGTCTCCTTCTTTGTTCTGGCCGCTGTGGCGGAGCTGGCCTTGAAGCGGAAGCTGTCGTTTCCGGTCTCCAGGATGTGGCAGCGATGCGTGAGACGATCGAGCAGTGCAGTTGTCATCTTGGCATCCCCGAACACGCTGGCCCATTCGCTGAAGCTGAGGTTGGTGGTGATGATGACGCTGGTGCGCTCGTAAAGCTTGCTCAGCAGATGGAAGAGTAGCGCCCCGCCAGATGCGCTGAACGGCAGGTATCCCAGTTCATCGAGGATCACGAGATCGAGGCGCGTCAGGCTCTCGGCAAGCTGTCCAGCCTTTCCCTTTGCCTTCTCCTGTTCGAGCGTGTTGACGAGTTCGATGGTCGAGAAGAAGCGGACCTTACGCCGGTGGTGCTCGATGGCCTGGATGCCGATTGCGGTCGCGACATGGGTTTTGCCCGTTCCCGGCCCGCCGATCAGCACGACGTTCTGGGCCCCGTCCATGAACTCACAGCGATGCAGCTGGCGGACCGTGGGTTCATTGATCTCGCTGGCGGCGAAGTCGAATCCAGAGAGATCCTTGTAGGCAGGGAAGCGCGCAGCCTTCATGTGATAGGCAATGGAGCGCACCTCGCGTTCCGCCAGTTCAGCCTTCAGCAACTGGGACAGGATTGGCACAGCAGCCTCGAAGGCGGGCGCGCCCTGCTCGATCAGATCGGTGATGGCTTGTGCCATCCCATACATCTTCAGGCTGCGCAGCATGATGACGATGGCGCCACTGGCAGGGTCATGACGCATGGCGGCCTCCGGTGTTCCGGGTTCTCAGGCCATCATAGCGTTCGACATTGGCCTTGGGTTCGCGGCGCAGGATCAGAGCCTGGGGCGTGTCGATGTCCGGCCCGCCAGTGGTCTTGCCGTCAATCAGCCGGTGCAGGATGTTCAGCACGTGCGTCTTGGTCGGCACGCCCTCGGCCAGAGCCTGCTCCACGGCCTTCAACACGGCCTGTTCATCGTGATGCAAGACAAGCGCCAGGATCTCGACCATCTCCCGATCTCCACCCGGGCGGCGCAGCATCTTCTCCTGCAGTTGCCTGAAGCCGGGTGGCAACTCTGCAAAGGGTGCCCCATTCCGTAGCGCACCGGGCTTGCGCTGGATGACGGCCAGATAATGCCGCCAATCGTAGATCGTGCGCGGTGGGAGGTGGTGGCTACGCTCGATCACACGGGTATGTTCGCACAGGATGTTGCCCTCGGCCGCCACGACCAGCCGGTCAGGATAGATCCGCAGGCTGACGGGCCGGTTGGCAAATGAAGCAGGCACGCTGTAGCGATTGCGCTCGAAGCTGATCAGGCACGTCGGCGAGACGCGCTTGCTCTGTTCGACAAAGCCGTCAAAAGCGGGCGGCAAGGCCATCAGCGCAGCCTGTTCAGCCGCCCAGACATCAGCGATCGAGCCAGAAAGAGTGCCGTGAGGGATCTCGCGCCAGAGTTCCAGACAGCGCTGTTCCAGCCAGGCGTTCAGCGCTGCGAGATCGGGGAAGTCCGGCATCGGTTGCCAAAGGCGCGGCCGGGCATCTTGAACGTTCTTCTCAACCTGGCCTTTCTCCCAGCCCGCAGCCGGATTGCAGAACTCAGGTTCATAGACGTAGTGGTTCGCCATGGCGAGGAAGCGCATGTTGACCTGGCGTTCCTTGCCGCGACCAACCCGATCTACGGCTGTCTTCATGTTGTCATAGATGCCGCGCTCCGGCACGCCGCCAAAGACGCGGAACCCATGCCAGTGGGCATCGAACAGCATCTCATGCGTCTGCAGCAGATAGGCGCGAACAAGAAATGCCCGGCTATGTGACAGCTTGATATGTGCCACCTGAAGCTTCGTGCGCTCGCCGCCCAGAATGGCATAATCCTCGCTCCAGTCGAATTGGAAGGCCTCCCCCGGACGGAACAGGAGCGGGACGAATGTGCCGCGGCCTGTCGTCTGTTGCTCTCGCTGGCGATCTGCGCGCCACTCCCGGGCGAAGGCCGCCACGCGATTGTAGGATCCGGTGAAGCCGAGCGCGACCAGATCAGCATGCATCCGCTTCAGGGACCGCCGTTGCTTACGCGACTTCCCCGCCTCGGTCTTCAACCAGCCTGCCAGCTTGTCGGCAAAAGGATCGAGTTTGCTGGGCCGCTCCGGCGTCGCAAAGGAAGGCTCAATCGTCCCCGCGTTCAGATACTTCTTGATCGTATTGCGCGACAGACCAGTCCGCCGGGCAATCTCCCGGATCGGGAGGCCGTGCCGCAAACGCAGCTTCCGTATAATGTTCAAAAGTCCCATGTGGATCACTCCGTTGCCCCCCTGCGCTCGTCGCGTGGG
>CAZXTV010000350.1:0-2380 GCA_964643705.1 uncultured Arenimonas sp.
CCGAGCCTTCGTCCTTGGAGTGCTGCTTGGCGAGCTCCTCGAAGCTGCCGCCGGCCTTGATCTGGGCGATCAGCTTCTTCGCCTCGTCCTCGGTCTCGACCAGGATGTGGCGGGCGCGGTACTCGGTGCCCGCGGCCATGGCCTTGAACTTGTCGTACTCGGCCCTGGCCGCCGCTTCGGTGACCGGGTTCTGGCTGCGGTGGGTCTCGAACAGCTCACGGATCAGGATGCTCTGGCGCGCCAGCTCCATCTGGTCCTTGTAGGCCGGGCTCTTGGCGATGCCCTGCTTCTCGGCTTCCTGGACGAAGATCTCGCGCAGCACGACCTGGTCGCGTGCCTGCTGCTCGAGTTCGGGGGTGAGTTGCTGGCCGGCGCGCTTGGCCTGCGACAGCAGCGCCTCGACACGGGCCTTGGGGACGGCCTTGCCGTTGACGACGGCGAGGTTCTGGGCCGCTGCCGGGCCCGGCAGCATCGACAGCATCGTGATGGCCGCGGCCACGCTGCACGCAAGAGTCTTGGCGTTCATGGAAATCAGGGGATGGAGGAGTTTCAGGGCGACGAGTCGGCCTCGTCGGGGCTGCGGGCCACGATGGCCAGCGCATGGATGCCTGCGGGCATCAACTTGCTCAAGGCATCATATACGAGGCGATGGCGCGCCACCCGGCTGCGCCCGGCAAAGGCCGCGCTGGTCACGCGGACGGTGAAGTGGCGGCCCTCGCGCGCGCCGGCATGGCCGGCGTGCAGATGACTGTCGTCCTGCACTTCCAGCGCCAGCGGCTGGAGCGCCTGCCGCAGCGCGGCCTCGATCTGGTCGGCATGCACGCTCATGGTGTCCCTTTCCGCGGACCGCCGCGCCCCTGCAGTCCCAGCACCCCGGCCTGTCCGAGTCCGAACACCAGGACCGCGGTCAGGCCGCCGAAGCGCTTGAACCCCTCCCAGTCGGCCGCGCCCAGCGTGTAGGCGGCCCACAGGTGCACCAGTCCCATGCCGGCGAAGAAGGCCACCCAGGCGAAGTTCAGGCGGTGCCAGGTCCGGTCGGGCAGCGCGATCGCGCCGGCAAGCAGCCCCCGCAGCAGGTTGCGGCCGGCCAGCGCCTGCGCCATCCACAGCCCCAGCCCCAGCGTCCAGCACAGCACGCTGGGCATCCACAGCGCGAAGCTCGCGGGGCTGAACCACAGGCTGGCGCCGATGAACACCGCCATCGGCACCAGGTTGACCAGCAGCATCGCGTCGGGCGAGCGGCGGCGCAGGCCCAGCCACAGCATCTGCACGACCAGCACCATCAGCGCGGCCCCGCCGGCCAGCACCAGCGGCGCGCGCGTGGTGCCGATCGGCGGCAGGCCCAGCCAGGCGGCCGCGTGGCGGTCGAACAGTTCGGCGGCCGGCTCGGGCGCCTGAAGCGCAGCCGCGTAGCTGGCCAGGAACACCCCGGCCGGCAGCAGCGCGAGCACCTGCGTCAGCCAGGAGGCGCTCGGTCGGCTCATTCGGCGGGCTTGAAGTCGATGGCCGCCGAGTTGATGCAGAAGCGCTCGCCGGTGGGCTCGGGACCGTCGTCGAACACATGGCCCAGGTGCGAGCCGCAGCGGTTGCAGCGCACCTCGACTCGCACCATGCCGTGGCTGGTGTCGCGCACGCGCTCGACCACGGTGCCGTCCAGCGGCTGGAAGTAGCTGGGCCAGCCGCAGCCGGCGTCGAACTTGGTGCCCGACTCGAACAGCGGGGTGCCACAGCCCACGCAGCGGTAGACCCCGGCGTCGAAGTGGTCCCAGTAGAGGCCTGTGAAGGGCCGCTCGGTGTCGGCCCGGCGGGCGACACGGTACTGCGTCGGGTCGAGTTGCGCGCGCCACTCGGCGTCGGTCTTCTTGACCGGATAGCGCGGGTCGTCGTGGCCGTGAGGGGGCATGGGAATGAGCCTTGCGGTGGATGGCGGCGTGCCACCGGGCTGGCGGCGCGCTGACAGTTTCACGTCAGGATACCTCGTGCGCGGCCGAAGGCCGGCTAGGGGACTTCCTCAGGCGCGCCGCAGGCTGCACTCGGACGGCGCGGGCGCCCCTGCTGTCGCCCGTGCGACAGCGCGCTGGGGTAGTCCCTGAAGCGCGCCGCCAGTCGACCCGGTACCGTCGGCGGCGGCACACCACATCACAGGAGACCGCTGATGAACTTCGCCCGCCGCCATCTGTCGCTGGCCGCCGCTGCCCTGGCCATCCCCATGTTCGCGCAGGCACAGCAGGGCGAGACGGTGAAGATCGCCTTCATCGACCCCCTGTCCGGACCGTTCGCCAACGTGGGCCAGAACCAGCTCAAGAGCTGGCAGTTCGTGGCCGACCGCTTCTCCGGCGCCAAGAACCCGGCGGGTGTCAAGTTCGAGGTGGTTGGTTTT
>CAZXTV010000351.1:0-2377 GCA_964643705.1 uncultured Arenimonas sp.
CAGGATCCAGGTGAAAAGGCTGCTGGCCGCGGTGCAGGCCCAGAACATGAAGAAACCGATCGTGTAACCCAGGCCACGGCTGATCTCGACCTCCGGGAAGGTCATGTCGCGCAGCAGCAGCGGGTCGACGAAGGCGAAGAACACCATCGTCGCCACGCCGGCGGCGAAGAAGCTGGGCCAAAGGATCGCTCCGAGCCGCTGGGCGAGCGGTCGGGGCGGATGGTCGAAACGGTCGGCAGGCTGGTTCATGGAGCGTCGGGCGGCTCGACGTCCTCACCCCGCGAAAGCGTCCAGACGTAGGCGCCCACCAGGCGGCTGCGGGTCTCGCCGATGATCGGGCCGTGCGCCGGCATCATGCCGTTGCGGCCATTGCGGATGCCTTCGCTGATGCTCGCGAAGTCGTTGCCGTAGAGCCAGGTGGTGTCGGTGAGGTTGGGCGCGCCAAGGATCGGGTTGCCCTTGCCTTCGGGGCCATGGCAGGCGGCGCAGACGCCGGCGTACTTGGCCTTGCCGGCTTCGGCCAGGGCCGGGTCGGCCTTGATGCCAGCCAGGCTTTGCACGTAGGCCGCCACTTCGGTGACGCCGACGTCGCCGCCAATGGCGGCACCCAGGGCCGGCATCGCGGCCTGGCGGCCTTCGACGATCGAAGCCAGGATCTGGTCGGGGTTGCCGCCCCACTGCCAGTCGCTGTCGGTGAGGTTTGGGAAACCCTTGGCGCCGCGGGCATCGGAACCATGGCACTGGGCGCAGTGGTTCTGGAACAGGCGCGCGCCGAAGGCAACGGCTTCCTCGTGGCCCGCGATTTCATCCACCGGCATGCCGTCGAAGCGCCCGAAGGCTTCGGCCAGGCGGGCGTCGGCTTCGGCCTTGTCGGCGTCGTGTTCCTTGGCCGAGGTCCAGCCGGCGGTGCCGGCGAGGTTGCCCATGCCCGGATACCAGGCCAGGTAGCCCACCGAATAAACGATGGTCAGCCAGAACAGGATGATCCACCAGCGGGGCAGCGGCTTGTTGTATTCGGTGAGGTCGCCGTCCCACACGTGGCCGGTGGTTTCGGAGTCGTTGCGCGCTTCGTCGCCGCGGCGCTTGGACGTCCACCACAGCAGCCAGGCGCAGCCGCCGATGTTGAGGACGACGAGGATGATTACGTAGAGGGACCAGCCGGTAGTCATGGGTTGTTCTCGCTCTGGTCTTCTTCCAGGGGCAGTCGGGCGGCGGCGTCGAACTCGGGCTTGCGCTTGCGGCTGTAGGCCCAGGCGACGCCGACCAGGAACAGGATGAGCAGCAGGACGGTGGAGATGCCGGCGATCATGTCAGTTCACCGGCGCGTGTTTGCCGAGGCCCTGCAGATAGGCGATCAGCGCGTCCATTTCGGACTTTCCGGCCACCGCGGCGGCGGCGCCGTCGATGTCTTCGGCCGTGTACGGGTCACCCAGGCGCTGCAGGGCGCGCATGTTGCGCGTCACCACGCCGGGGTCCACCGCGGTTTCAGCCAGGAAGGGGTAACCGGGCATGTTCGAGACCGGCACGACGTCACGCGGGTTGATCAGGTGCACGCGGTGCCAGTCGTCCGAGTAACGGCCACCGACGCGGGCCAGGTCCGGGCCGGTGCGCTTGCTGCCCCACTGGAAGGGTCGGTCGTAGACCGATTCACCCGCCAGCGAGTAGTGGCCGTAACGTTCGGTTTCGTGGCGCAGGGTGCGGATCATCTGCGAGTGGCAGTTGTAGCAGCCCTCGCGCACGTAGATGTCGCGGCCGGCGAGTTCCAGCGCCGGGTAGGGCTTCACGCCCGGGATCGGCTTGACGGTTTCGGCCTGGTACATCAGCGGCACGATTTCAGCCAGGCCGCCGAAGCTGATGACGATCGCGATGAGGATCGCCATCCAGCCGACATTGGTTTCGATCTTTTCGTGGCTCATGTCGGTTCCTCAGGCGTGCGTCTGGGCGGCGGGCGGCAGCACCGGCGTTTCCACCGCGCCCTTGGCGAGGCGGAAGGTGCGCACGGTGTTCACGCACATCAGCAGCATGCCGGCGATCACCAGCAAGCCGCCGAGCAGGCGCACCAGGTAGTAGGGGTAGTTGAACTGCACGATCTCGGCGAAGACGTAGGTGAGCGTGCCGTCGTCGTTCGCGGCGCGCGCCATCAGGCCCTGGTAGATGCCGGCGATCCACATCGACACGGTGTAGAGCACCACGCCGATGGTGTGGATCCAGAAGTGCTGGTCGATCATGCGGATGCTGGCCATTTCCTTCAGGCCAAGGCAGCGCGGGATCAGCATGTAGATCGAGCCGATCGAGATCATCGCCACCCAGCCCAGGGCACCCGAGTGCACGTGGCCGATGGTCCAGTCGGTGTAGTGGCTGAGCGCGTTGACGGTCT
>CAZXTV010000352.1:0-2377 GCA_964643705.1 uncultured Arenimonas sp.
GCCGTCGCTGAGCAACACCGCGCTGTTCGCCCGCGACCGCAACCTGAGCATGTACTGCGGCAAGGAGTACGGCCGCCATACGCTCACCCGCGACCACGTCGTGCCGGTTTCCCGCGGCGGCCGGGATGTCTGGGAAAACGTGGTCTGTGCCTGCTTCCACTGCAATTCCCGCAAGGGCGGCCGCACGCCGCAGCAGGCCGGCATGCCGTTGCTGGCCGTGCCCTACCGGCCCAGCTGGGTCGAACACCTGATCCTCTCGAACCGCCACATCCTTGCCGACCAGATGGCCTTCCTCAAGAGCCATCTGCCCCGCCGCCCCGGCCGGCCGGCCTGAGCCGATTTGACGCGGTCCGCCCCAGCACCGACACTTCCGGCCTTCACGCCGCCCCTTGCCGGGGTGGCCAGGGGGAACATCAGGAAATGACGACTCGAAGCATCTGTTTTGCCGGCCTCCCGCGCGACGAGCAGGCGACGGTGGAAGCCGCGTTCAAGCAGGCCAATGCCGCCGACCGCTGGACAATGGCCAACGAAAACGAGGCCGAAGCCGTGGTCGTCGACATGGATTCCATGTACGGCCAGATGAGCCTGATGAAGGCCATGAGCAACGGCAAGGTCGTCGTTGCCCTGACCGCCGGCGGCCGCGTCGATACCGATTTCCAGCTCAGCCGCCCGGTCACCGCCGAAGGCATCGCGACCCTGCTGGCCCAGCTCGAGTCCCAGGCGCCGCCGGTCACGGCCGATCCGGAACCGCTCAAGACGGAAGCGCCGGTCGCCAGCGCCGCGGCATCGAGGCCCGACCCCGAACCCGCGCCGCCGCCGGCCCCCGAACCCGAACCGGAGCCCGAACCGGCCCCGCCGGCAGACCCGCGCCTGGCCGACTACCTTCGCCCCGGCGCCCTCACCGGCCCGGTCCGGCTGCAGATGGGCGACGCGCCGGCAATCGTGCTTGACCCCGGCCAGGGCGTTTACCTGGGCGGCGCCACGCTCAAGCCGCTGCTGCCCTACGCCACCGCCATCGTGCACCCGTCCGACCTTGAACCCGTGGACCCGGCCCGGTTGCCGGCGCTGGCCACCGAACTCGGCGGCAGCCACCCCTTCAGCCGACTGGCCTGGATCCTGGGCCTGGGTGGCCACAACGGGGGCCTGGCGCCGGGTTACAACCCGAACGATCGCTACAAGCTGCTCAAGTGGCCGCAGACCGAACGCGAATTCCCGCGCCATTTCCGCATCGCCACGGTGATGATGAAAGGCCCGGCGCTGCTGACCGAGATCGCCGAACTCAGCGGCGCCAGCCTGGCCGAGGTCGCCGACTACGTGAATGCCAGCCTCGCGGTGGGCGTCGCCCAACCCGACATCATCGCGCCCAGCGAGCCCGAGCCGGCCAAGGGGGGCCTGCTGGGCCGCTTCCGCCGCTAGACCTGGGTGCCGACCATACGGGCCGCCTGAACCGCGGCCTGTTTTCGCCTTGCCCCCATCGGCGGGGTACCGGACAATTCAGACCTGTCCCCACGCCAGATCTCCGATGGATCCCCAGCGCTACCCGCGCCTTTCGCGCATTGCCGTTCCCGCCGACCTGCGCCAGTTCCCGGAAGCCGAACTGCCGGCGATCGCCGATGAGCTGCGCGCCTACCTGATCGAAAAGGTCAGCCAGTCGGGCGGTCATTTCGGCGCCGGCCTGGGCGTCATCGAACTCACGGTGGCCCTGCACTTCCTGTACGAAACCCCGTCCGACCGCCTGGTCTGGGACGTGGGCCACCAGTGTTACCCGCACAAGATCCTCACCGGCCGGCGCGACCAGATCCACACCGTCAAGCAAAAGGACGGCGTCGCGCCCTTCCCCAAGCGCGAAGAAAGCGAGTACGACACCTTCGGCACCGGCCATTCTTCCACCTCCATCAGCGCCGCGCTCGGGATGGCAGTGGCCTCGGCCTACCGCAAGGAGGGCCGCAAGTGCGTCGCCGTGATCGGCGACGGCGCCATGACGGCGGGCATGGCCTACGAAGCGCTCAACCACGGCGGTGATCTCGACACGGACCTGCTGGTCGTTCTCAACGAAAACCAGATGTCGATCTCGCCGAACGTAGGCGCGCTGACCAAGATGCTGGGGCGCCTGATGAGCGGGCCGACCATGACCGGCATCCGCGAGCGCGGCAAGAGCCTGATGCAACGGGATTCCCGAACCTGGCGCTTCATGAGCCGCTGGGAGGAGCACCTCAAGGGCATGGTCATGCCCAGTACCTTGTTCGAGGAGCTCGGTTTCAATTACCTGGGCCCGATCGACGGTCACGATCTGCCGACCCTGGTCCGGACGATCCGCACAGCTCGCGATGTCGCCGGCCCCAACCTGCTGCATATCATCACGGAGAAGGGCAAGGGT
>CAZXTV010000353.1:0-2363 GCA_964643705.1 uncultured Arenimonas sp.
TCGAGAAGGCCGACACCGCGATGCACAACTACCTGCGCCACAGCCTGGCGCTGCATTACCGCGAACCGGACAATAGCGACTACAACCTGGAGTTGTCCTACGCCTATTCGAACCTGGGCAGCCTTTCGCGGGCGCGCGGCGATGCCAAGACCGCGCTGGCCTACTTCGGGCTGTGCCGCGGGATCACCGAACAGGAGCTGGCCCGCAATCCCGGGGACCCGGCACTGACCATCGCGCTGGCGGAAACCTGGTCGTGGATCGGCTCCACGCGTTTCGACGACGGCGACCTCGCGGGCGGCGAACGCGGCTTCGCCGAAGTGACGCGGCTGCTGCAGCCGCTGGACGAACGCGGGAACAACCTGCACGCCACGTTCCTGCTCGGCCGAAACCTCATCTTCCAGGCCAATGCCCAGCTCGAACTCGGACGCGTCGACCTCGCCTCGGGCCTGATCGACCGCGGCGCGGACATTTTCAACCGCCTCACCGCCCGTGACCCCCAGAACGCCTCGTGGTCGCGAAGTGCCCGCTGGGCGGAGCTCACCCGGCTTGGCCTCAAGGCCCCGGCGCAGTGGACGGCCGCGCAGGCACGGGCGCTCGACGACCTGGTGGAGGTGATGGAAAGCCTGGCGGCCCAGGACCCCAGCAATGCCACCACCGTGGTGGACCTGTCCCATGGGCTGCGACTGAAGGCACTGCGGGCGCTGGCGACGGGCGACGTCCCGGGCGCCCAGCTGGCAGCGGCCGATGCCCACCGGCGGATGTCCGACCTGGTCGCCGGCACGGACTATTCGGCCCAGCGCCTGGCGGAGCTGGCCCGGACCGCGGAGGTCCTGGGCACTGCGCAGGCGGCGGGCTCGGACCACCAGGCCGCGCTCGCGACCTGGACCGGGGCGGCCCGGGTGCTGGACCGGCAGGAGCGACCCACCTTCGAATTCCATCCCGTCCGCCGGCTCCTGGCCATCAACCTTGGCCAGTCCCAGCGCCTTGCAACGTTGCAACAAGTGCTGGACCAGGCCGGCTACCGCGACCCCCGAATGGAGCCGGCCTACACCCTTACCGGCGCCTTCCGGCCGGAACAAGACCCAACAAGAGGATCCGCCCATGCGCCGTTGTGAATTCCTGCCGCCGCTTCTGCTCCTGGTCATGCTCGCCCAGCCCGCCCTCGCCCAGGAGGCCCAGGGCCCCGACTTCAAGGTCGAGCTCGACCCCGCCACCTGCACCTTCACCGGCGGCACGGACGGCGCCGGCAACGTCGACGTGGCTTCGAACTCCGGCAACAAGAAGATCCAGGTCCGCCTGACCGACGGCGACTACGGCATCACCGACGTCAGTTTCTCCGGCGACGGCCAGGACCAGATGTCGTACTCGGGGGGCGGACAGTCCCACGTGGTCAACATCTTCAACCGCAACACCGGGCCTGCCGACGTCAAATACTCGGTCATCGTCGAGAACCAGGCCACCGGCGAAACCCGGGACTGCGACCCGCGCATCATCAACCGCTGACCGTCCGGTTGCGTTCACGCAGGTGATCGCGGTGCACGCCGGCCACCGCACGCCCCGAAGGATCCGCCGCGGCCGCGAAGGCCGCGTCCCAGGCGATCGCCGCCGGCGATGAACAGGCGATCGACTTGCCGCCCGGCACCGTGCGGGCGCAGGCATCGCCGGGGAAGTGGCGCTCGAACAGCTCCCGGTACCAGTACGCTTCCTTGCTGGCCGGCGGGTTGACCGGGAAGCGCAGCGGCGCCTCGGCCAGCATCGCGTCGCTGACGCGGGTTTCGGCCAGGGCCTTGAGGCCGTCTATCCAGCCGTAGCCGACGCCGTCGCTGAACTGCTCCTTCTGCCGCCACAGGATGTCGGCCGGCAGCGCGCCGTCGAAGGCTTCACGCAGCAGGGCCTTTTCCATGCGCGCCGGGCCGCAGCGTTTGGCTTCGGCGTCCAGCGACATCGCCAGCCCGAGGAACTCCAGGTCCAGGAACGGCACCCGCGCCTCCACGCCCCAGGCCATCATCGCCTTGTTCGCGCGCAGGCAGTCGAACTGGTGCAGGGCGTCGAGCTTGCGCACGCATTCGGCGTGGAATTCACGCGCGTCCGGCGCCTTGTGGAAATACAGGTAGCCGCCGAATATTTCGTCGCTGCCCTCGCCGCTGAGCACCATCTTCACGCCCATGGCCTTGATGCGCCGCGCCAGCAGGTACATCGGCGTCGAGGCGCGCACGGTGGTGACGTCGTAACTTTCGATGTGCGCGATCACGTCCGGCAGCGCGTCCACGCCTTCCTCGAAGCTGTAGGTGAACCCGTGGTGCACCGTGCCCAGCGCCGCTGCCGCCCGTTCGGCCGCGGCCAGGTCGGGCGAACCCGGCAGG
>CAZXTV010000354.1:0-2333 GCA_964643705.1 uncultured Arenimonas sp.
CGGCTGCCGAAGCGCTGGCGACGGCCACCCTCGCGCCGGCGCGGCTGGTCGGAGCCGATGGCCGTACGGGTTCGATCGCGGTCGGCAAGGAGGCCGACCTGCTGCTGGTGGACGGCGACGTCAGCCGCGATCTCGGCGCGCTGCGTCGGGTTGAGCAGGTGATGATGGACGGCACCCTGATGGACGGCTCCGAGCTGCGGGAAGCGGCGGGCTTTACCGGCCGCCCTCGCTGACAGACTTTGTTGCCGGCATTGACCCGGAGGATCGCCCACGGCCGGGGGACCCCTGCAGGCAGCATGAAAGCCCCCGACGGAACTCGGGATGGTTGCCTAGAAGTCGCCCAAGTCCGCGACCGTGCCGGGTTCAGTGAGCAGGTCGCGGGCGACCAGGCGGGCCCGGTGCAGCCGGGATTTGGTCGCCGGCAGGGTCAGTTCCAGCAGCTCGGCCAGTTCCTCCAGCGCCATGCCTTCGACGTCACGCATCAACAGGATCGTCCGGTAGTGGGGTGGCAGTGCGGCCATCATCCGGGCGATGTCCATGCGCCAATCCAGGGGCGGCGGGGTGACCACGGGGGCGATGCGCTCGTCTTCCTCCTGGTTGGTCAGCATCCGCCAGCCGCGGCGCATGCGATTGCACTCGCGCTTGACGATGCGGAACATCCAGGAGGTGAAGCTTTCAATCGAGCGCAGGTCGGCCAGGCGGCGCGAGGCCATCATCAGGGTTTCCTGGACGGCGTCCTCGACGTCGTTCACCACGCAGTGATGCTCCGCGTAGCGCCGGAGGTCCTGCCGGGAGCAAGCCAGCACGGCGTTGAGGGCGGCCGGGTCGCCGGCCTGGGCCGCCTCGATCAGGCCGGCATCCACCGGAAGCCGGCTCACGGGTGGGCGTTATCCAAAAGGGTTTCCATGGGGGCGAATCCTTTTCTGCCTTGGATGCCTCACTGATCGTAGCGGACCCCGACGCGGTTGGGGCAAGTTCCCGGAATCCGGAGATGTGAATGGTGATCAAGGGCAAGACGGCCGGACGGCTGGCGGTGGTGGTGGTGCTGGCGCTGGTGGCGCTGGTGCTGTGGCGAAGCGGCCTGCTGGGGCAGCTGTCGCTGGAGAACCTGCGCCTGCACCAGGCCCAACTGGTCGACTGGACCCAGGCCAATCCGTGGCTGGCGGCCGGCGGCTTCTTCCTGCTCTACGTGCTGGTGACGGCGGTTTCGCTGCCTGGCGCCGCGATCCTGACGCTGGCGGCAGGAGCGGTGTTCGGGATGCTACAGGGCGTGCTGCTGGCCTCGTTCGCGAGCAGCCTGGGTGCCACCCTGGCCATGCTGTCTTCGCGGTTCGTGCTGCGGGACGCTCTGGTTTCCCGCTACGGGGACCGCTTGGCACGGTTCGACGCCGGCATGGCGAAGGACGGGGCCTTCTACCTGTTCACGCTGCGGCTGGTGCCGGTGATGCCCTTCTTCCTGGTCAACCTGCTGGCAGGCCTGGTCAAGCTGCCGGTGCGCACCTTCTACGTCATCAGCCAGCTGGGCATGCTGCCCGGCACCCTGGCCTACGTGTTCGCCGGCACCCAGCTGGCCCGGATCGAAAGTCCCGGCGACATCCTTTCGCCCGGCCTGCTGGCGGCCTTTGCGCTGCTCGGTACGCTGCCGCTGTTTGCGCGCTTCGGCGTGCGCTGGCTGGCGGCGCGGCGCGTGTACCGCGGCCATGTCCGCCCCCGCCGCTTCGACTACAACCTGGTGGTGATAGGCGCCGGCTCGGCGGGCCTGGTGTCCGCCTACATCGCCTCGGCGGTGAAGGCGAAGGTGGCCCTGGTCGAGAGACACAGGATGGGCGGCGACTGCCTCAACACCGGCTGCGTGCCCTCCAAGGCGCTGCTGCGTTCGGCCAAGCTGGTGCAGCAAGGCCGCGACAGCCGCAAGTACGGCATCGCCCGGATGGACACGCAGTTCGACTTCGCCGAGGTGATGGATCGCGTGCAGTCCGTGGTTGCCAAGGTCGCGCCGCATGACTCGATCGAGCGCTACACCGGGTTGGGCGTGGACGTGGTGCAGGGCGAAGCGCGGCTGGTGTCGCCCTGGGAGGTGGAGGTGGACGGCCGCCGCATCAGTGCCCGCAGCCTGATCATCGCCACGGGTGCCCGTCCCTTGGTGCCGCCGATCCCGGGCCTGGAGGACGTGCAATACCTGACCTCGGACAACCTGTGGGAGCTGCGGCAGCTGCCCGGGAGGCTGGTGGTGCTGGGCGGCGGCCCGATCGGCTGCGAACTGGCGCAGTGTTTCGCGCGCTTTGGCAGCCAGGTCACGATTGTCGAGATGGCGCCGAGGTTGTTGCCCCGCG
>CAZXTV010000355.1:0-2331 GCA_964643705.1 uncultured Arenimonas sp.
GCCAGGCGCGCGGTGTTCATCATGGTGAACATCGCATTGAGGCCCTTGTTGGGCTGTCCGATCAGGTAACCCTGGGCGCCGTCGAAGTTCATCACGCAGGTGGACGAGCCGTGGATGCCCATCTTGTGTTCGATCGAACCGCAACGCACCGCATTGCGTTCGCCGACCGTGCCGTCGCGGGCGGTGCGCTGCTTGGGCACGATGAACAGCGAGATGCCCTTGGTGCCGGCGGGCGCATCCGGCAGGCGCGCAAGCACCAGGTGGATGATGTTGTCGGTGAAGTCGTGCTCGCCGCCGGTGATGAAGATCTTGGTGCCGGTGATGGCGTGGCTGCCGTCTTCCTGCGGTTCGGCGCGGGTCTTGAGCAGGCCCAGGTCGGAACCGCAGTGCGGTTCGGTCAGGCACATCGTGCCGGTCCACTGGCCGGAGATGATGGGCTTGAGGAAGACTTCCTGCTGCCATTCTTCACCGTGGTGCTTCAGGGCTTCGGTGGCGCCGTGCGACAGCAGCGGGTAGTTGCCCCAGCTCAGGCAGGCGGCGTCGATCATTTCCTTGAGCGCCGCGCCGAAACTTTCCGGCAGCGCCTGGCCGCCGAACTTTTCCGGGGCGGTCAGCGCGGTCCAGCCGCCTTCGACGAACTTGGCGTAGGCCTCCTTGTAACCCGGCGGCGTGGTCACCGCGCCGGTGGCCTTGTCGAACGTGCAGCCGTGTTCGTCGCCGATGGCGTTGAGCGGCCCGAGCACGGTTTCATTGAAGCGCGCGGCTTCGTCCATGACGGCGTCGAGCAGGTCGCGCTGGCCGTTTTCGATGCCCAGCTTTTCGTAAAGCTTGTCGGCGCCGATGACGTCGTAGAGCGCGAACTTCATGTCGCGCACGGGAGCGGTGTAGCGGTTCATGGCTCAGGTTCCTCGAAGGTCAGCGAAGCACGCCCTCGAGCCCGGGGACGGGGTCGAGGCGGCTGGGATATTCAATGGTGTCGTCGGTGCCCGGGTCGCTGCTGGCCAGGCGGCCCGACAGCAGGTAGGCGACGCTGCGCCGGTTGGCCAGCGCCTGCACGACGGCGTCGCGTGCGCCGGGGCCTGGCGTGAAAACCTGTTCGACCAGTTCCGCCGAACCAGGGCCGACGGTGATGCCGGGATCGAAGTCGAAACGGGCGGCGTCGTGCCCACCCACGGTGAAGCTGGCCTGCAGCCGCGAGAAGCGCATCGGCACGGTGCTGAAGTTGCGGATGCGCATCGACAGCCGCCAGCTCCCGTCCTCTTGCACCCGAAGTTCCTGCACGCTGGCCTGGGGCGGGAAGACCCGCTTGGGCGGGCCACCGGCACAGGCGGCCAGCAGCAGGGAAAGCAGCAGGATCACGACGACGCGGCTTGGGGGCATGGCGGCACCAGCGATGGGATCGGAGGGCCGAGCATACCAGCCCGTACGTTGCCGGCGCGTGCACCCGGGCAGGGGTGATCGCGGCGAATTCAGTGGGTTACACTCGCGCCGCGCAGCAGGCCCGCACCCGGTGGCCTGGCCGCAGTGTCCAGGGGACAGTGTCTTGAAGATCCGTCAGGGTGGTTGGCGGGGCGCCGCGCGGCGCGCCACGGTCGGCGCGTTCGCGCGTGGCATGGTCTTGCTGCTTGCGCTCGGCGCGGGCCCGGCCCTTGCCGCGCCATGGCTGCTGCCCATGGGCAAGGTCGCGGCCGGCGAAGGCGAAACCGCGGTGCGCGTGGACGCCCAGGCGGCGCGCGCAGCCCTGGACGAGGGCGTTTTGCCGGTACGACTGCCCGACGGCCGCGTTTTCGAGGTCACCGGCCTGCGCGGCCAGGAAGGCGGGCACGGCGAGCTGACGATCTCGGGCAAGGTGGCTTCGCCGGCAGGGCAACGTTCGGCGGTTATCACCTTCGGCCAGGACGCCACGTTCGGCGTATTGCCCACGCCCGATGGCGGGCTGCTGCGGTTCACCACCCGGGCAGGCCAGGTTTTCCTGGACGAATCCGGCGGCATGCTTCCCGGCGAGGACACCGCGACCCCCTTGCCCGACTTCATCATTCCGGACGCGACCCGCGCGGATGCGAAAAAGTCTCCCGGCAACGGCGAACTCGCCGGCGCGGCGCTCAAGCGCGCCTCGGAAACGCCGGGCGGCATCGAGATCGACGTGCTGGGTGTCTACACCTCCGACCTGGTGCAACTGCGCGGCTCCCAGGGTGCCGTGCAGGGGGAGTTCGCGAACCAGATGGCGGTCACCAACCAGGCTTACGCCGACAGCGGCCTGCAGGTTCGCTTCCGCCTGGTCGGCCTGCGCGAGGTGCCCTTTGCCCAGGACATGGGCAACACCGACGTGCT
>CAZXTV010000356.1:0-2331 GCA_964643705.1 uncultured Arenimonas sp.
GCGGGGGCCGGCGGCTGCGCCCCGGCCGGCCGGTGGTGCTGCACGTGATGCATTCCTGGGGCGGCGGCATCGAACGATTCGTGCGCGACCTGATGGCGGCCGACGATACGCGCGAACACCTGGTGCTGGTGGCCCGCGGCGACCACGACCGTCCCCCTTTCGGCCGACGCCTGTGCCTGCACGCCGACCTGGACGCAGCGCCGCTGCAAACCTGGGAGCTTTCGGCGCCGATCGGCGACTGCGTCGCGGCGTCGGCGGAAGTGGCGGCGGTGCTGGCGCAGCTGCAGGCCCGCTGGGGCGTGGGCGCCGTGCTGGTGTCGTCCCTGGTGGGGCATTCACTTGACGTGCTGCGCACCGGCCTGCCGACGGCGCTGTGCCTGCACGATCTGTTCCCGGCCTGGCCGCTGCTGCACGATGCGCGCGACCCGGCGAACGCGCCCTTCGACCAGGCGACGCTGGCACGCCTGCTGGCCCGGGCCGGCAGCGCCGGCCTGTTCCCGACCCGCGACGCGGCCCAGTGGTGGGCGCTGCGCGAGGCCCTCTTCGAAACCCTGGCGATGCACGACGTGCAGCTGGTGGCCCCGAGCGAATTCGCCCGTGACCGCGCCCGCGCACTGGCGCCCGAACTGGCCCGGCTGCCCGGGCGGGTGATCAACCACGGGCTGGCGCCGTTTCCGCCCCACCGGGACGCCATGGCCCGCCGCCAGGGTGCACCGCTGCGCGTGCTGGTGCCCGGCCGCGTAAACGGCGCCAAGGGCAGCGACCTGCTCGACCGCCTGGTGGCGGGCTTGCCCGACGGCGTCGAGTTGGTGCTGCTGGGCACCGGGCCCCAGGGTGAACGTTACCGGGGCCGCCGCGGCGTCCACCTCAAGGCGGACTACGCGCGCGACGACCTGCCGCGCTGGCGCGACGCGCTGGCGCCCGACCTGGCCCTGCTGCCTTCGACCGTGCCGGAAACCTGGTCCTACACCCTGTCGGAAATGTGGGCGCTGGGCCTGCCGGTGCTCTGCGCCGACCTGGGCGCGCCGTCGGCCCGGGTGCGCGCCACCGGCGCGGGCTGGCTGCAGCCGCCCGACGCCGACGCGTTCCTGCGGCAACTGGCGACCCTGGCCGAAAACCGCGACGCCCTCGACGCGGTCCGCGCCCGGGTGCCGGCCCGGCAGCCGGACCTGGCGACCATGGCCGCCGCCTGGCGCGAGGCGCTGGCCACCGCGCCGCCGCGGATCGAACTGCCGCGGGCCGGAGCCGGCGCCGTCGAGCGCCTGCACCTGGGCGAGCAGCTGGCCCTGTCGCTGGCCCGCGAACGCCAGGCTGCGCTGGCCCTGGACGACGCCCGCCAGGAACTCGACAAGCGCGGCCAATGGGCCCTGGGCCTGCAGGCACAGCTCGGGCGCAGCCAGGCCCGCGTGCGCGACCAGGCCGACGAAAACGCGTCGCTGCAGGCGCGCCTTGGCGACCTGCAGGCGGAGGCGTCGCGCCAGCGCGCGCAAACCCTGCAGGACCACGCCGACGACCTGCGCCGGGAAACCCACGAACTTCGGCAGCAGGCGCAGGCGCTGCAGGAGCAACTGGACGAACGGCAGGCGCGCCTGGTTTTCCTCGACCAGCAGCTCGCCGACGCCCACGGCTACTACCAGCGCGACTGCACCGACCTGGCCCGCCAGCGCGACGTCGCCCTGGGCCAGCGCGACGAGGCGCAGCAGGCCCTGGCGCGGATCGAATCGAGCCTGGCCTGGCGGATGGCGCGGCGGCCGCACCAGGGCATGAGCGCGATCCGGGAAACGCTGCAGGGGCTGGCCTTCCGCCTGCGCCAGGCGCGGTCGCTGGCGGGACGCGGACTCAACAGCCTGCGCGTGCGCGGCTGGGCCGGCACCCTGGAACGATGGCGGCAACGGCGGGCGATCCCCCGGGAAACGTCCGGGCTTGCACCCGCGCTGGCCGCGCCGGACCAGGCGGCCGCGCTGCGGCTGCCGCGGCCGTCCTCGCCGCGGGCCAGCATCATCGTGCCGGTCTACAACCAGCTGCACATGACCCTGGCCTGCCTGCGCGCGCTGGCCGATGCCGGTGACCACGCCGCCTTCGAGGTCATCGTCGTCGACGACGGTTCCAGCGACGCCACGCCGCGGCTGCTGCCGACGGTGCCCGGCCTGGTGTTCCACCGCAACCGCGAGAACCTGGGCTTCATCGGTGCCTGCAACGCCGGCGCCGCGAAGGCGCGCGGCGACTTCCTGGTGTTCCTCAACAACGACACCGCGGTGCAGCCGGGCTGGCTGGACGCGCTGCTGGCCACCTTCGACACCCATCCCGACACCGGCCTGGCCGGCAGCAAGC
>CAZXTV010000357.1:0-2318 GCA_964643705.1 uncultured Arenimonas sp.
GCTGTTCTGGTTCGTGGTGGGCGGCGCGGTGGGCGCCATCGGCTACCGGCTGGTTTCGCTGTGCGCGCAGGGCGAAGCCCGGCGCAGCCTCCCTGCCGGCCAGCGCGGCGTCGCACGCACGGCGCTGGCGGTGCTGGACTGGCCGGTCGCACAGCTGATGACGTTCGCGATGGCCCTGGCCGCCGATTTCGACCGCGTGGTCGGAGCCTGGCGCGACTGGCATGCCGCCGGTGGCCTGCGCCTGGACGTGGGGTTCCTGGGGGCCGCCGCCCGCGCTTCGGTGGCCAGTGAACTTGCCGAAGAAGAAGCCTATTCCGTCGACGGTCCGGCCCAGGCCTCGGGCCTGCTGGAACTGCGCGACGCCATGAGCCTGGTCTGGCGCATCCTGTTGCTTTGGCTGGGCGTGCTGGCGCTGCTGGTGCTAGCCGGCTGGGCCACCTGATCCCGCTGGGGCGGGACTGAAGTCCCTCCCACAAGAACCCCCTGACAACCGGCCTTACCCCATCGGCGGGGCGAGGAAGGCGAAAGCGGGCAGGTTTCGCGCCACGCCGAATCCCACGACCACGGCCGCCCAGAGCCAGGGGCTGGAAATGGGCTTGAGCCACGGTTCGAGCCTGCGTGGGCTTCGGCCCAGCGCGCGCAGCACCAGCAGCAGGCCGATCGGGCCACCGACCAGGAACAGCGCGTTCATCGACAGCGCCCGCGGCAGGTCGAAGTGCACCAGGGCGTGCATCGCCCGGGTCAGCCCGCAGGTCGGGCACAGAAAACCGGTCAGCTGCAGGAACAGGCAGCCCGGAAACGGGTTCGATGCACTGTTGGGATCAAAATTGCGCAGGGCCCACAGGCCCAGCGCCGCCGCCGGCAGCAACAGGGCCAGCCACCAGAGGTAGCGCGCTGAAATGGGCGGCGGGGATTGCATCGGCGCGCCTCCGTCAGCGGATCAGTTGTTCGAGGTAGTCCTCGTCGAGCACGCCGCTGAGCTGCAGGGCCAGCGAGACCATCCACAGCAGCAGGATGGCGGCGCCGAAGACCGTGGTGACCAGGCTCCAGATCTTGGCCTTCTCGGACGCGTCCCTGGCGCCGGCGTAATCCTCGACGGCCATCAGCGTGTTGACCTTGTTGGCGTAAACGATGGCCGGGATGCCGGGGGCCAGGCCCAGCGGCACGCAGCAGCAGGCCACGATGCTGACCAGGGTGGCGACGACCGTCGAGATGATCGCCCAGACCAGGTGGTTGGGCACCGGTGCCGGCGGACCGCTGGCGGCAGGCGCGGTGGCCTGCGGCGGCGGCGTGGCGGGGCCCATGGACATCGGCGGGGCCGGCGGAGGCACGGCAAGGGCCGCGCCGCATTGTTCACAGACGGTGGCGCCGGCCGTGTTCTGGTGGCCGCAATTGGTGCAATTCATGGTTTTCCCCAGGCAAGGATGATGGTGCACGCAAGGGCACCCTGCGCGCTCACGCTAGCGGCTTGGTGCGCATTGCGTCAAACGCGTCAGGGGCGGTCGCCGCGCAGCTGGCGCACGCGCGCTTCCAGCGAGGCCGCCGTGGCGTCCGTGCCGGGCACCGGCGTTTCGGCCACCAGGCCCACGCTGGCGCGCAGCCGCCGCGGCACGCGCAGGCGGCCCAGGCGGCTGTCGCGGTGCGACCACATGCTGTCCCAGAGGCCGGTCAGCGCCATCGGCACCACCGGTACCGGCGTCTGCGCCAGGATGCGTTCGACGCCTCCCTTGAAGGCCGCGATCTCGCCGTCCTTGGTCAAGGCGCCTTCGGGGAAGATGCAGACCAGTTCGCCCGCCTCCAGCGCTGCCTTCACTTCGGCAAAGGCCGCGTCCATCACCGCCGGGTCTTCGCGGGCCCCAGCGATCGGGATGGCGCGGTGGGCGCGGAACACCCAGTTCATGCCGGGGATGCGGAAGATCTTGTAGTACATGACGAAGCGGATCGGTCGCGGCACCGCGGCGCTGATCACCAGCGGGTCCATGTAGCTGACGTGGTTGCACACCAGCAGGGCCGGGCCTTCGTCGGGCACGTGCTCTTCCACGCCGGTGATGCTGACGCGGTAGAACAGCGTCACGTAGATCCAGGCCAGGAAGCGCAGGAAAAACTCCGGCACCAGGGTGAAGATCAGCAGGGCCACCAGTGCATTGGCGATACCCAGCGCCAGGATCACTTCCGGAATCGACCAGCCAAGGAAACGCTGCACGGCGATGCCGACCATCGCCGCCATGACGATGAAGAAGGCGTTCTGGATGTTCAGCCCGGCGATGACCCGCGAGAGCTCGCCCCCGCTTGCGATGCGCGCCAGGGGCATGGCTGCA
>CAZXTV010000358.1:0-2314 GCA_964643705.1 uncultured Arenimonas sp.
GGTGGAAAAGGGCGTGCGCCAGGTGCTCGACGGCGGCGCCATCGCCGGCTACCAGCTGCAGGACGTGCGCGTGACCGTGTACGACGGCAAGTACCACAGCGTCGACTCCAAGGAAGTGGCGTTCGTGGCGGCGGGCAAGCGCGCCTTCCTCGACGCCATCCTGAAGGCGCGGCCGCAGGTGCTCGAACCCATCGTCGACCTGGTCGTGAGCGCACCCGAGGAACACATGGGCGACATCACCGGGCAACTGGCCGGAAAACGCGCGCGCATCCACGGCACCGACGCCGGCCGGGCCGGCGAGATGCTGGTGAAGGCGCAGGTGCCGCTCTCGGAGTTGACCGACTACGCCACCGAGCTCAAGGGCGCCACCGCGGGTCGCGGTCGTTACGAACTCGAGTTCAGCCACTACGAGCCGGTACCCGTCGGCGTGCAGAAACAGCTGGTGGACGCCTACCGCCCTCGACACGACGACGACTGATGGCGGTTAGACTGCAGGCGCGAGCCCTTTGGTCGCGCCTTGCAGGTTACGGATGAAACGTGTCGCTTCCCTCTTCGTCGCGCTGGTGTTGAGCGTCGTGCTGGCCCTGGTCGCCTACCGGGTTGCGGTGCACTACGCCACGGTCCCCACGGCCGAAAACCAGGCCCCGCCGGTCTCCGCTCCAGCGGACCGCCCCGAACCCCTGCCGATGGACACCACGGCCATCGGACCGGCGGCGCAGCTGAGTCCCGAACAGGCCCGGGCCGCCGACGCCATCGAACGCGCCCGCCCGATCCAGGAGGCTGTCGACGCGTTTTATGCAGCCGAGGGCACCTGGCCGCGCAGCCTCGCGCAGCTGGGCCTGGGTTATCCCGACGACTACGCCGGCGGCCCGGTGGCCGCGATCAGCGTGCATCCCTTCGGCGAAGTCGCCATCGCGATGAAACCGCACGTGGCGCGCGGTGGCGTCATCCGCCTCAGTCCCACCGTGCTGCCCGACGGCAACCTGGCCTGGAATTGCCGGGCCAGCAACTACGGCGCCGCGACCCGGCTGCCGAACTGCCGCTGACCAACCCCGCCTACTCGTAGCTCAGTTCGGTGCTGCGGCCCCAGAACACGCGGTAGGCGAAGATCGTGTAGCCGATGATCATCGGCAGCGTCACCAGCGCGCCAACCAGGATGATCTTGAGCGAGCCCGGTGCGGCGGCGGCGTCCCAGAACACGATCTGGTCGATCACCAGGTAGGGATAGACGCTGTAGGCAAGCCCCGCGAAGGCCAGCACGAACATGCCGATGGCCGCCGCGAACGGCACCCAGTCGCGGCCCTTGCCGCCGCGCCGGATGCGCCGCAGGTTGCTTTCGCACAGCGCGAACAGGCCGGCGGTGAGCAGCGGCACCGGCATCAGCAGGAAGAAATTCGGCAGCGCGAACCACTTCTCGAAGATGCGCGGGGAAACGAAGGGCGTCGCCACCGACACCGCGGCGATGCCCAGCCCGGTCAGCCACAGCGCCCACCAGCCCCAGCCGGCCGCCTGGCGCACCAGCGGGCCTTCCATCTTCAGCAGCAGCCAGGTGGCGCCCAGCAGCGTGTAGCCAGCGGCCAGGCACAGGCCGATGAATATCGCGAACAGCACCGGTACCAGGCCCGGTTCGAAGCCGACGACGTAACGCCCGACCATGTAACCCTGCGCCAGCGCCGCCGCGAGCGAGCCAACACTGAAGGCGGCGTTCCACAGCACCCGGTGTTCATCGTGCGCCTTGGCCCGGAAATCGAAGGCGACGCCGCGCAGGATCAGGCCCAGCAGCATCACCAGTACCGGCAGGTACAGCGCTCCCAGGATTACCCCGTGCGCCACCGGGAAGGCCACCAGCAGCAGGCCCACCCCCAAAACCAGCCAGGTTTCGTTGGCATCCCAGAACGGACCGATGGAAGCGACCATGCGGTCCTTGCCGGGGTTGTCGGCGAAAGGCACCAACATGCCCACGCCCAGGTCGTAACCGTCCAGAACAACGTAAACAAGCATCGCCAGGGCCATCAGGCCCATGAAGATCAGCGGCAGCCAGGCATCCATGGGACCTCCGGATCAGGTTTCATCGGGTTCGCCGCGGACGGCGGTGATCGGTGGCGCGACGGTGGCGCCACCCTTGCTGGCCAGGTGGAACAACACCGACACATAGGCCACCAGCAGCACCAGGTAGATCACCAGGTAGGCGGTGAGGCTTACGCCCACGATCGGTGCCGGCGTCGCCGACACCGCGTCGGCAGTGCGCAGCACGCCGGTGACCAGCCAGGGCTGGCGGCCGATCTCGGTGACGTACCAGCCGGCCAGCGTCGCC
>CAZXTV010000359.1:0-2313 GCA_964643705.1 uncultured Arenimonas sp.
CGACTACGTGTTCGACGGCAGCCAGACGCGACCCTGGCGCGAAGACGACCCGACCGGCCCGCTGGGCGTTTATGGCCAGAGCAAGCTGGCCGGCGAAGAGGCCATCCGGGCCAGCGGCGCGGCGCACAAGATTTTCCGGCTGTGCTGGGTGTACGGCCCGCGCGGCAACAATTTCCTGCTGACCATGCTGCGGCTGGGCCGGGAGCGCGAGCACCTGCGCGTGGTGGACGACCAGCGCGGCACGCCCACCAGCGCCCGCCGCATCGCCCTCGCCGTCGCCGGGTCGCTGCGGGTGATGCCCGCGGCCAGCGGCACCTGGCACCTGGCGGCCGAAGGCGAATGCAGCTGGCATGGCTTCGCCGACGAGATATTCCGCGGCGCCGTCAAGCGGGGCCTGCTGGCCCGCGCCCCGGCGCTCGAGGCCATCCCCAGCAGCCAATTCCCGACCCCGGCCCGGCGCCCGGCCTACTCGCGGCTCGATACCCGCGCGTTCACGCGTGATACCGGCCTTCACCTCGGTGACTGGACCGAAGGCCTGGCCGAAGCCCTGGACGCGCTTGCGCCCTAGCGGCGCGCCGCCTATCGTTCGGGGCTGACGACATCATTCATGAACCGGGGAATCGAAATGAAATCCGCCCTTACCGCGCTGGCCCTGCTTGCAGGCGCCGGCGTTTCCGCCGCCGAGCTGCCCCCGGTCGAGCATTTCATGCGCCATGCCACCTATTCCAGCGCCCGCATCTCGCCCAACGGCGAATTCCTGGCCATGGGCGTCGATCGCGGTGGCCAGGACGTACTCACCGTCATCCGCCTGTCCGACATGAAGTTGATGAAGGTGAACGTGCTGCCGGATGAAAAATCCGTGGCCGGTTACCAGTGGATCGGCAACGACCGCCTGATCTTCACCGCCGTCCGCAAGGTGGGCAGTTTCGTCCAGCCCTTCGGCACCGGCGAGTGGTACGCCGTCAACGCCGACGGCAGCCAGCCGCGCCCGGTTATCTTCTACGGCAGCCGCGGCACCGCCGAGCGCGCAAAGGCCGTGTTCAACCAGCGCTTCAGCATGGTCGATCCACTGGAGGACGACCCGCGCAACGTGCTGATGTCCGCCAGCTCGGCCCGTTCCAGCACCGGTTCCAACACCGAACTGGTGATGGTCGACACGGTCTCCGGCAACCGCAAGACCCTGGCCTCCGCCCCGCGCGAAAACTGCAGCATCCAGGTCGACGAAAAGAAGGCGCCGCGCTACGCGGTGTGCTTCGACCAGAAGAACGAAAAGGGTGAGTACGACACCCGCACCGAGCTCTACCAGTACCAGGGCGGCAAGTGGAGCCTGGTCAACAACGCCCGGATGGGCGGCGGCAAGCAGCTGCGCGTGGTCGGTTCGGCCAAGGACGGCACGATCTACGCCGTCGAGGACGACGGCAAGGCACCGGCCGCGCTGGGCACCATCGACCGCCAGACCGGCCAGTTCCAGAAGCTGTTCCAGGACGCGGTTTCCGAGGTGTCGGGCTGGGTCGAGTCGCCCGAGGACGAGAAGCCGATCGCGGTGATGACCGAAGCGGGCGTGCCGAAGATCCACGTCATCGATCCCGACCATCCCGATACCGAACTCTATGGCTCGCTCGCCGCGGCCTTCCCGGGCCAGGTGGTCAACTTCAGCAGTGCCACCCGCGACGGCGACAAGATCATCGTCTCGGTGTACAGCGACCGCAACCCGGGCGAGCTGTACCTGTACGACCGCGATTCGGGCAAGGCGCGCTTCCTGATGAAGGCCCGCGAATGGGTGAATCCGGAGAATTCCGCCTCGGTGCGGGCCTTCGACTTCGTCAACCGCGACGGCATGCGCATCTACGGCTACCTGACGATCCCCAAGGGCAGCGACGGCAAGAACCTGCCGATGATCGTCAATCCGCACGGCGGCCCCATGGGCCCGCGCGACAACTGGCTGTACAACCCGGAAACCCAGCTCTTCGCCAGCCGTGGCTACGCCACCCTGCAGGTCAACTTCCGCGGCTCCGGCGGCTTCGGCAAGGGCTTCGAGGACATGGCCTACGGCCAGTGGCACACCGGCATCATGAACGACATCATCGACGCCACCCGCTGGGCCATCAAGGAAGGCGTCGCCGACCAGGACCGCATCTGCATCTACGGCGGCAGCTTCGGCGGTTATTCGGCCATGATGGGTGACAGCCTGCACGGTGAAAGTCACACCATCACAGCGAAATGGGATAAATGCCGTGACGGAGACATCGTGCGTTTCATTGTTGAAGGTGAAGTTGTCGACGAGAAAAAATAGTTAACGACTATATAAAAGAG
>CAZXTV010000360.1:0-2309 GCA_964643705.1 uncultured Arenimonas sp.
GAGCGCCTTAAGGCGCGAATCTTTTCAAGATCTTCGCGCCTGTAGGCGCTCCTACAGACCCTGGGCTAGCGGGACAGGCCGGCGGCTTCCAGGGCGGCCAGGTAGCCAGCCCAGCGGGTGTCGTGTTCTTCGCCCAGGGTGGCCAGCAGGCGCCAGCTGTAGAGGCCACTTTCGTGGCCGTCGTCGAAGCGCAGCAGCACGGCGTAGTGGCCGATCGGTTCGATGGCGCGGATGTTGACGTCGCGTTTGCCCGCCACCAGCACCTTCTGGCCCGGTCCATGGCCCTGCACTTCGGCGCTGGGCGATTCCACCCGCAGGTATTCGCAGGGCAGGCGGAAACGGCGGCCGTCGTCGAAGGCCACCTCCAGCAGGTGCGAGGCCTTGTGCAGCACGATGTCGGTGGGGCGCGGCGGGTTCATCGCGGCATTCTAAACCCGGGTCAGAGTCGACTTTCGAAAACTCGACTCTGACCCCGGTTTTAGTTGCGCAGGGCGAGGAGGCGCTGGCGGCGGCGGCGGGCCTGGTTGCAGCGCCACAGGCCGTAGATGCCCATGGCCGGGATGATCAGCACGTTGATGTAGAGGCCGCCCATCAGGCCGTCGACGCGCGACCCCGGCCCGGACTGTCCGAGGGCCGTAACCCAGAATACATACAGGCCGATCCACAGCACCAGCACCGACCACATGCCGAAGCGCCAGTAGTAGAGCGTGGTCGCGCAGCGACGCAGTTCCAGCTCCACCAGGGCGGCGGCATCGAGGCCGACTTCGCTCCACTCGCGGCGGCGCAGCCAGACCATGTAGCCCTGATAGATCGTCATCAGGACCGCCAGCACGCCGAAGATGCCGCGCTCGTAGGGATCACCGGCCGCCGCAAGCGCGAACCACGCGCAGGCGCCGACCACCAGGGCCGTGAATAGTGTCTCCAGCCACACGGTAAGTCGCAGGATGCGACCGCGGCGAGTGGCCTCGCGCCGGAGGGCCTCGACGTCGATGGCCGGCGCTTCCTGCTGTTGCCAGGTGGCGGACAGCGCATCCCAATCCTTGTTTGCGTTCATGCGCCCGCTCCCAGCCATTCATTGAGTTGCCGGCGCGCGCGGGAAAGGCGCTGCGTCACCGTGTTTTCTTCCAGGCCCAGGGTGTCGGCGATTTCGCGCTGCGAGAAACCTTCCAGCGCCAGCACCACGACCTGGCGCTGGCCCAGCGGCAGCCGGCGCACGGCGGCGACCAGGTCGCTGCGCTGCTGGTGCGCTTCGGCGTGCCGGAAGGGATTGGCGCCGGGGTCGGGGTGTTCGTCGCGCAGTTCGTCGCCCTGGGCGCGTTTTTCCCGCGCCAGGTGGTCCAGGGCGCGGTTGTGCGCCACGCGGGCGGCGAAGGTGCGCAGCGAAGCATCCCCGCGCCAGGCCGGAAGCGCCTTCCACACCGCCAGGCTGATTTCCTGCAGCAGGTCGTCTCGGCGCGCGGGTTCGGCTTCGTAGCTGCCGGCGATGCGCGACAGCATCGGGCCTTGCTCGCGCAGCACGTCTTCGATGCGCGGGGCGTCGGCATGGGCCACGGCCGGCGGCGGCTCAGGTGCCGGCCGCGGCCGCGGCGACGGCGGCCGGTCGACGGCCCGGTTGGATACGGCGGAAACGGCGGACATGTCGGGTTCCAGGGTCACTTGAACCGGTAGACACCGCCTGCGCTGGAAACCTGACAACCATGGGCCCGATCATAAACCGGGGCCATGAAAGTCGACTCCAAAACCGGGGTCAGAGTCGCTTTTTCGACGCGAAACCTGACCGGGTGAAAAGTCGACTCTGACCCCGGTTTTAGAGGATGTAGCGGCTCAGGTCGGGGTCCTGGACGGCGTCGCCGAGCTGTTCGTCGACCATGGCCTTGTCCACCATCAGGGACAGGCCGCCCTTGTCGGGGGCTTCGAAGCTGAGTTTTTCAAGCAGCTTCTCGAGCACGGTGTGCAGGCGGCGGGCGCCGATGTTTTCCTGGCGTTCGTTGATCAGGAAGGCAATCTCGGCCAGGCGGTCGACGGCGCTTTCATCGAAGCCAATGTTCACGCCTTCGGTGGCCAGCAGCGCCATGTACTGGCGCACCAGCGCGTTCTTGGGTTCGGTGAGGATGCGCCTGAAGTCGTCGCGGCTGAGCGCGCCCAGTTCGACCCGGATCGGGAAACGGCCCTGCAGCTCCGGGATCAGGTCGGACGGTTTGGCCACGTGGAAGGCGCCCGAGGCGATGAACAGGATGTGGTCGGTCTTGATCGAGCCGTACTTGGTGTTCACGGTCGTGCCTTCGACCAGCGGCAGCAGGTCGCGCTGC
>CAZXTV010000361.1:0-2308 GCA_964643705.1 uncultured Arenimonas sp.
CAAGCAGATCATCGTGCCGCGCAAGGGTGTGCTGGAACTGCAGCGCCTGCTCGAAGGCGGGGACCGCGAGGTCGAGCTGGAAGTGGGCCGCAACCACCTGCGCATGCGCCGGGAAGACGTCACTTTCACCTCCAAGCTCATCGAGGGCCGTTTCCCCGATTACGACGCGGTCATCCCGATCGGCGCCGACAAGGAAGTGAAGCTCGACCGCGAAGGCCTGCGGGCCGCCCTGCAGCGCGCCGCGATCCTGTCCAATGAAAAATACCGCGGCGTGAAGCTGGAAATCAGCCCGGGCCAGGTGCGCATCGTGGCGCACAACCCCGAGCAGGAAGAAGCCCAGGAAGAAATCGAGGCCGAAACCAAGGTCGACGGCCTGGGCATCGGTTTCAACGTGACCTACCTGCTGGACGCGCTGAGCGCCCTGCGCGAGGACACGGTCATCCTGCTCCTGCGCGATGCCAATTCTTCGGCCCTGGTGCGCGAGGCCAGCCACGAGCGCAGCCGCCACGTGGTGATGCCGCTGCGCCTGTGAGCCCCTGGTTCGCTGCCCCTGACCGCCGCCCGGCCCCTGCCGGGCGGCGTCGTTTCCGGCCCCTGGCAACGCCGCCCGCCGCGGCCGGGGCAGCGTGCCCGCCATGCGCCTGACCCGGCTGGATGTCCAGAACCTGCGTTGCCTGGCCGAGGCCCGCTTCGAACCCGTTTCCGGGCTGAACCTGGTGACGGGCGGCAACGGCGCCGGCAAGACCAGCCTGCTCGAAGCTATCCATTTATTGGGTTATGGCCGGTCCTTCCGGGGTCGCGTGCGCGACGGGCTGGTGCGAAGTGGCCAGCCTGCCCTGTCGGTTTACGCGGAATGGCTCGATGGCCAGGGTCGCGGTCGACGGGCGGGGCTGCGCCACACCGGCAGCGACTGGGAGGCCCGGCTCGATGGCGCGCCCGCGCCCAGCCTGACGGAACTGTGCGCCGAACTGGCCGTGGTCAGCTTCGAGCCTGGCAGCCACGAACTGATCGCCGGGGGCGCCGAACACCGCCGCCGGTTCCTGGACTGGGCGCTGTTCCACGTGGAACCGGGTTTCCTGCCTGCCTGGCGCCGGTATGCCCGCGCCCTCAAACAACGAAACGCCCTGCTCAAGCGGGGGCCGCCGGCAAGCGCCCTGGATCCCTGGGACCTGGAGCTGGTGGACTCGGGCCAGCGCCTGAGCAGCCTTCGCGCGGACTACCTGGCCCGCCTGGAGCCGGTGCTGGCCTCCACGGCGGCTGAGTTCCTGCCGGAACTGGGGCAGGCCGGCATGGTTTTCCTGCCCGGCTGGCGGCAATCCGACCACCCCCTGGCAGACGCCCTGCTGCTGGCCCGCGACCGCGACCTGGCCCTGGGCTATACCAGCGTCGGTCCGCACCGGGCCGACTGGCGGGTCGATTACCCGGCCTTGCCCGGCAAGGAAGCCCTGTCCCGGGGTCAGGAAAAACTGACCGCCCTGGCCTGTGTCCTGGCCCAGGCCAGGGCCTTCGCCGCCGACCGGGGCGAATGGCCCCTGGTCTGCCTGGACGACCTGGCCTCCGAACTCGACCAGACCCATCTGCGCCACGCCCTGGCAGCCGTGCTGGATTCCGGCGCCCAGGTGATCCTCACCGCCACGGAAGCGCCGGCCATCCTGGCTGGGCCGCTGGAACCCAAGGCGAGGTTCCACGTGGAACGCGGGCAGTTGCAGGTGCTTTGACGCCAGGGTGCGCGTAGGCGAGCTGCCGACTCCAAAGGCATCGGGACTGAAGTCCCTCCCACAGGGATTGCGCGCTGCGGCCTGTCTGGCCGCAGGCGGGCAAATCGTCTGAACCCGCTACCCGGGAGCGCTTCGGCCCCGGACGCCCGCGTGTGCCATGTGAAGCCGCCACGCGGTATACTCGGACACCTTATTTATAGGCGCGCTGTGCCGCCCGCTCCGGGCGCCAGCGGGCCACCGTGGACCCTGAGAACACGCCGCCGATGACCGACACCCCGAATCCGCCGATCCCCGCCAACAACACCTACGATTCCAGCAAGATCACCGTCCTGCGCGGCCTCGAAGCGGTCCGGAAGCGGCCGGGCATGTACATCGGTGACGTGCACGACGGCACCGGCCTGCACCATATGGTCTTCGAAGTCGTCGACAACGCCATCGACGAGGCCCTGGCCGGCCACTGCGACGCGGTGCTGGTCACCCTGCACGCCGACGGCTCCTGCTCGGTGTCCGACAACGGCCGCGGCATCCCGGTCGACATCCACAAGGAAGAGGGCGTGTCCGCGGCCGAGGTCATCATGACCGTGCTGCAC
>CAZXTV010000362.1:0-2298 GCA_964643705.1 uncultured Arenimonas sp.
TGATGCAGATGCGCTTGCCGGCGCTGGGCTCGGCGAACCACAGGCCGCTGGCACCGATGAAGCGCACGCCGTTTAGCGCGGCGTCGGCGGCGGGCGAGGTGTAGGGGCTGATGCCCGGCGACTTCACCACCACCTGGTGTTCGGCCAGCATCTGCGCGTTGACGCTGGTTTCGATGCGCAGGGCCGGGTCCTGCATGTCGCGCAGGGGTTCGGCTTCGTCGTGCGAACAAAACACCGTCACCGGCTGGCTGGGCAGGCGCCAGCGCAGGGCGGCCAGCGCCGAACGGCCCTCGCGGCCGTAGCCCCAGATCGCGACCCGTTTTCCCTCAAGCTCCGAAATTCGCACGCAGACGCTCCCACAAGGCGTCGGGGATTCCGTGATCATCCGAGGGTTCGAGCAGCGACGCCAGCCCCCGTTCGGTCGGGTCGAGCTGCGGGCGGATTTCACGGGCATAACGTTTCACCAGCGCATCCTCGCGCCAGGCCGCGCTGTTGGCCAGCAGCTCCATGGCGGCGCGTGATTCCCGGCCCTCGCCCACGCATTCGAAGGGCTTGTGGTCGCGGTATTCCATCAGCGCGTCGAAACCGGGGGCCTGGTCCGCCTCGTCGAGCAGGTTGCGGCCGAAGATGCCCATCAGCCGCGGCTTGGGCATGAACGGCGCCAGCGCCAGGAACACGAAGTGGCACTTGGGGCACACGCCGCACCAGCGCTGCGCCGGGCGTTCGCCAAGCAGGTGGAAGTTTCGGTTGCAGCTGGAGAAAAACGCGTCGTAGTGGTCGATGCGCGCGAACTGGCGCGCCACCGCCAGCTCGGAGAATGGCCGCAGCAGCGAGTAGTAGTGCAGGTCGGCGGCGACGTGGCTTCGCAGGTGGGCGGCGAAGTCGCGCTCGAAGTCCCAGCCCTTGGACCACTGGTGGTTCACCTCGCCGGTGCCGGGGATCAGGCTGCCGTAGCTGGCCGAACGTTCGTTCGAGAAAACGACCTGGTCGTGCCCGTGCAGCGAAGCCGCCAGCGCCAGGATGGCGGAATTCACCGCCGTCACCGGGATGTGGCCGTTGAGCGCGCCGCGCCGGTTGAGGTCGAACAGCAGCGGCGACAGCGCCCGGCCGACGTTGAGCGTGGGCAGGCCGGTGCGCGCGGCGCAGGCGGCGATCAGGGGCGAGCCACCCACCCAGGCCACGGTTTGCTGCACGCCTGCGGCGCGCAGGGCTTCGATGCTGACCAGGGAGTCCTTGCCGCCGCCGTTGGCGACCTGGGCGCGGGGTGTGGAAAATTCGGCGCTTGAAGGCGCACCTACCGGGACCGTCGGCTCTTGATGGAGCGCCTTCAGGCGCGAATCTTGTGCCGGAAAGTGAATTTTCCCGCGCAGCGACAGCCCGTTCCGGTACGCAAACTCCCCCAGCCCGTTTTCGTAGACCGAGGTCAGCAGCGCGGCAGTTTCAGCACCGATGTCATAGGCCTCGATGCGGATTTCCGGGGGCACCGCCGCCTTGTAATAACTGACGCCGGCCAGCAGGTGCAGCAGCCGCAGGGCCCGCTGCACGGCGGCGGCGCGCTCGCCATCGAGCGCAAACGGCGCGCCTGGGAAACGCAGCACCTCGGTCATCACCGGGCCGTCGTCGAAGGCGTAGTCCAGGCCCGCTTCGCCGGTGTCGGCGTCGAAACGGCAGTCCAGGAAGCGGAAGGCGCGCACCGCGCCCGGGTCGAAGTCAGTCATCGATCACGTCCTCCTGCGGCAGCGCGCGCAGGTTGTAGCGGTTGGCCATCACCGCGCCGTAGGCACCGGCGTGGCCGACCAGCAGCACGTCGCCTTCGGCGGTGGCTTCGGGCAGGCGGCGTTGCTTGCCGAGCACGTCGCTGGACTCGCAAACCGGGCCGACCACTTCGCAGGGCCGTCCCGGCGGCGCGTCCGGGCGGCTGAGGTTGACGATTTCGTGCCAGGCGCCGTAAAGCGCCGGGCGCATCCGCGCGTTCATGCCCCCGTCGGCGCCGACGCGGCGCTGGCCCTGCTTGTCCACCACCTGGGTAACCGACAGCAGCAGCACGCCCGCTTCGGCGACCAGGTAACGGCCCGGCTCCACCCACAGCGCGTAATGCGGATACGCCGCCTTGAGTTCGGCCAGCGCGGCGCCGTAGGCATCGAGGTCGAACGGCGCTGCATCGGGGTCGTAGGCCACGCCCAGGCCGCCGCCGACGTCGATGAAGGACACCGTGCCGATGCCTTCGGCGATCGCCGCCAGGCTGGCGTAAACCGTGTGCCAGTGGCGCGCGTCGTGGATGCCGCTGCCGATGTGGGC
>CAZXTV010000363.1:0-2291 GCA_964643705.1 uncultured Arenimonas sp.
TAATCGGTGAGGTTCTTGACGACACCCTTGATGACGGCACCTTCCTGCAGGCGCTCCATCAGCTGCTCGCGCTCGACGCTCGACTCGGACTCGACCACCGCACGGCGGGAGACCACGACGTTGTTGCGCTTGCGGTCGAGCTTGATGATCTTGAACTCGAGTTCCTTGCCTTCCAGGTAACCCGGGTCGCGCACGGGGCGCACGTCCACCAGGGAACCCGGCAGGAACGCACGAACGTCGCGGATGTCGACGGTGAAACCGCCCTTGACCTTGCCGGAGATGCGGCCGGTGACGATTTCGCCGGCTTCCATGGAAGCCTCGAGTTCGTCCCACACCATGGCGCGCTTGGCTTTCTCGCGCGACAGCACGGTCTCGCCGAAGCCGTTCTCGAGGTACTCGAGGGCGACCTTTACGGTCTCGCCGACGGAGACTTCGAGCTCGCCTTCCTCGTTACGGAACTGTTCGATCGGAATGATGCCCTCGGACTTGAGGCCGGCATTGATGACGACCACGTCGTTGCGGATCTCGACCACGGTGCCGGAGACGATGGCACCCGGCTTGAGCTTGGAGAGGGCGCCCTGGCTCTGCTCGAACAGTTCAGCGAAAGATTCAGTCATTGTTGGATACTCGGTTGGACATACGGGCCGGCGGCTCCGCCGCGACCCACCTGTTGGCGCTTGATGCGCGTGGATTTACCCCGCGCCATCGGGCGCGGGAGCTGTTTCTGCTTTCGGAAACCGTGCCCGGGGGAACGGATGCGCCGGGGATCAGGCCTGTCGCGGCTGGCGGAGTTTTTCCGGCAGCACCGACAGCACGCGCTCGATCACCTCGGTGATGGGCGTGCCGGTGGAGTCCACGACAACCGCGTCGTCCGCGGGTTTCAGGGGCGCCACCGCACGCCCGGCATCGCGCTCATCACGAGCGGCGATTTCGTGCAGCAGACTGTCAAGATTAACCGAAACCCCTTTTTCCTTCAACTGCTTATGGCGCCTTTTGGCCCTTTCCCCGGCGCTGGCGGTCAGGAAGACCTTGTAGGCGGCATCCGGGAAGATCACGGTGCCCATGTCCCGGCCGTCCGCCACCAGCCCCGGCAGGCGCCGGAACCGGTGCTGCAGGTCCACCAGGGCAGCCCGCACCGGGGGGTGGGCGGCGATGGCCGAGGCGGCTGCACCGGCGGTTTCCATGCGCAGCTGGCGGGTGGCGTCCTTGCCGTTCACGATCACGTGCAGTTCGCCCGTTTCGGCGGTTTCAAACCGGATCTCGGTGCGGGCGGCGCACTGGGCCACGGCCTCGGCGTCGCTCAGGTCCACGTTTTCCCAGGCGGCGGCCAGGCCGACGGCGCGGTAGATCGCGCCCGAGTCCAGGTAGTGCCAGCCCAGGCGATCGGCCACGGCCCGGCTGATGGTGCCCTTGCCGGAGCCGGAGGGCCCATCGATGGTCAGTACGGGGATGCGTGGCATGGGCGGGGATTCTAGCCGACCCCGGCGCCGGCCTGCAGGCCCAGGCCGACACCGCGCGCCAGTGCCTCGAAGCCCGGGAAGGACGTGGCGACATTGGCGCAGTCCAGGATCCGCACGTCGCCGTCCGCCCGCTGGGCGGCCACCGCCAGGGCCATGGCGATGCGATGGTCGCCGTGGCTGTCGGCCTCCCCGCCCCGCAGCCGGCCGCCCTGGATGATGGCGCCGTCCGGGGTTTCCCGGATATCGGCGCCCAGTGCCTGCAGGGCCGTGGCCATCGCCGCGATGCGGTCGGATTCTGGCCGCGAAGATGCGGTCACGATCCTGTGGCGGCAGCTTGAACACCGCGGTGTACAGGACGTACCCCACGAGCACGGCGCCCGCCGCCATCAGCAGGCCGCCCACCAGCGACTGGTACTGGATCAGCAGCCAGACCACGCCCACACAGCCGAAACTCATGGCGTAGAGGATCCATTCGAAGCGGATGCCACCCACCCGCGCATCGAGTTTTTCCGGAAAACGCGATTCACCGCGACCCAGCAGCATCGGCTTGCCCCAGATGAACACCAGCAGGCCGAGCAGCATGCCGACACCGGCAGCGCCGAAACCGTAGGACCAGCCGTAGGTCTGGCCCAGCCAGCCGGCGACGATGGCACCCAGCGCGGCACCCAGGTTGATGCCCATGTAGAAGATCGTGTAGGCCGGGTCGCGGCGGATGTCGGTGCGAGTGTACAACTGCCCGACGATGACCGAGATGTTTGCCTTGAGGAAGCCCGAGCCGACGATGATGAAGGACAGCGCCAGCCAGAACACGCTGATCGCAAAGCCTTCCTG
>CAZXTV010000364.1:0-2286 GCA_964643705.1 uncultured Arenimonas sp.
GCCTGTGGCTCGACGGGGAACGGCCCGACTGGACGGCCGACCCGGCGGCGCGGCGCGGTGAACGCCTGGGCCGGCTGGCCGCCGACCTGGACACCGCCAACGTCGGTGAAAGTTTCGACCTGCTGGCCGACAGCGCCCTGCGCCTGTGCCGCGAGCGCGAACGCCGGGCCGGCCGCGCGCTGGACCGGGCCGAAAGCGCCGCTCCCTGCCTGGGCTTCCTGTGCCGGGGCCAGCTGGCCTATTTTTTCGAACTGCACCGCTTCGCCAGCCGCGAAGGTGAACGTGTGTACGGACCGGGCAAGCTGGCCAACGGCCCCGGCGTACGCCGGGTCTCGGCGGCATTGCTGCAGCGCTTCGGGCAGACCCCGCCGGCCCATGGCCAGGCCGTGCTGGACGCTTTCGCCGGCCTGGCCACCCGCGAGGCCGGCTGAACAAAAAAAAGAAGGGTCGGCTTTTGGCCGACCCCTGTCCCGGGACCCGGCACGCGGCCAGTCCGAAAGTTCTAGAGAGAGCACGTTGTCTCTGCGTGCCGCGGCATTGTCGGGCAAGGCGGTGACAGCCCCATGACAGCACCCGCCCCCGGGCGCGATACAATGCCCAGTTCACCCCCGTGGAATCCAAAAATCCGTGAAAGACCACCTTCGCGAACTCGTGGCGCAGGCCCTGCTTGATCTCAGGCGGCATGGCCGCCTGCCGCAGGACCTGCCGACCCCCGCCTTCGTGGTCGAACGCACCAAGTCGCGCGAACACGGCGACTACGCCTCGAACGTGGCGATGCTGCTGGCCAAGCCCACCGGCATGAAGCCCCGTGAGCTGGCCGACCTGCTGGTGGCGTCGCTGCCGGCCTCGCAGCACGTGGAAAAGGTGGCCATCGCCGGCCCCGGGTTCATCAACTTCACGCTGGCCCGCGGCTGTCGCCTGGGTACGATCCGTCGTGTGTTCGAGCTGGGCAAGGACTACGGCCGGATTCCCGAAGGCAGCGGCGAGTCGGTGACGGTCGAATTCGTCTCGGCCAATCCCAATGGCCCGCTGCACGTCGGCCACGGCCGCGGTGCCGCCTACGGCGCTTCGGTCGCCAGCCTGCTCGATGCCGCCGGCCACAAGGTCCAGCGCGAGTACTACGTCAACGACGCCGGCCGCCAGATGGACATCCTGGCGGTGTCGGTGTGGCTGCGTTACCACGAGCTGGGCGGCGTCAACGTGCGTTTCCCGGACAACGGCTACAAGGGCGACTACGTCGTCGACATCGCCCGCGGCCTGCGCGCCAAGGCCGGCGACGGCCTGCGCCACAGCGCCATCGAGATCACCGAAGGCCTGCCGCCGGATGAAGGCCAGGGCGGCGACAAGGAAAGCCACGTCGATGCGCTCATCGCGCGCGCCAAGCAGCTCCTGGGCGAAACCGGCTATCGCCAGGTGTTCGATTCGGGCCTGTCCTGGTGCCTGGGCGACATCCGCGAGGACCTGGCCGGCTTCGGCGTCAACCACGACACCTTCTTCTCCGAACGCTCGCTGATGACCGAAGGTTACGTCGATCGCGCCATCGCCACGCTCGACGAACAGGGCCACCTGTACGAACTCGAAGGCGCGCTGTGGTTCCGCGCCACCAGCTTCGGCGACGACAAGGACCGCGTCGTGCGCCGCGAGAACGGCGTCACCACCTATTTCGCCTCGGACCTGGGCTACCTGCTGAGCAAGTTCGAGCGGGGTTTTGACCGCGCGATCTACATCTTCGGCGCCGACCACCACGGTTACGTCGCGCGCCTGAAGGCCGCGGCCCAGGGCCTGGGCCTGGACCCGTCGAAGATCGAGGTGCAGCTGGTGCAGTTCGCCATCCTCTTCCGCGGCGGCGAACGCGTGCAGATGTCCACCCGCGCCGGCAGTTTCGTCACCCTGCGCGAGCTGCGCGAGGAAGTGGGCACCGACGCGGCGCGCTTTTTCTACGTGATGCGCGGCAACGACCAGCACCTGGACTTCGACCTGGACCTGGCCAAGAGCCGCAGCAACGAAAACCCGGTCTATTACATCCAGTACGCCCACGCCCGCGTCTGTTCGCTGTTCGGCCAGCTGGCCGAGCGCCAGATGAGCTACAACCGCGGCGCCGCCGAAGCCGCGCGCCAGCGCCTGGTCGAACCGCATGAAGACCTGCTGGTGGACGAACTGATGCGCTTCCCCGAGGTCGTGGAAGCCGCTGCCATCGGCCGCGCGCCCCAGGCGGTCGCGAACTCCCTGCGCGAACTGGCCGCCGCCTTCCGCGCTTTCTACAACGCCCAGCCGCTCCTGTGGGCC
>CAZXTV010000365.1:0-2281 GCA_964643705.1 uncultured Arenimonas sp.
GCAAAGAAGGGATTCGCGCCTGAAGGCGCTCCTACAGTGTTTTAGGTGTCCCCAGCCGCAGCGACAGGTCCAGCGCCTGCACGTGCTTGGTGAGGGCGCCGATCGACACGTAGTCGACGCCGGTCGCCGCGATGGCCTGCAGGCGGTCGAGCGTGACGCCGCCCGACACTTCCAGCGGGATCCGGCCGTCTGCGCGGCGCACCGCCTCGCGCAGGTCGGCGTCGCTGAATTCATCGACCAGGATGCGGTCGCAGCCGGCGGCCAGGGCCTGGTCGAGTTCGTGCAGTGTTTCCACCTCCACGATCAGCGGCAGCGCCGGATGGCGCGCGCGCGCCGCGGCAACGGCGGCGGCGATCGAACCGGCGGCGTGGATGTGGTTTTCCTTCAGCATCACCGCGTCGTAAAGGCCCATGCGGTGGTTGAGCCCGCCGCCGGCGCGCACGGCGTATTTCTGCGCCTGGCGCAGGCCGGGCAGGGTCTTGCGGGTGTCCAGCACGCGGGTCCGGCTGCCGGCCAGCGCCGCCACGTAGGACGCGGTGCGCGTGGCGGTGGCCGACAGGGTCTGCAGGAAGTTCAGCGCGGGGCGTTCGGCGCTGACCAGCGCCCGGCTGCGGCCATGCAGGGTGACGAGCACGGTGCCGGCCTCGACGGGCTGGCCTTCGGACACGTGCCAATGGATTTGCATGGCCGGATCGAGCGCCAGGAAACAGGCGTCGAACCAGGGCCGGCCGGCGACGACGCCGGCTTCCTTGGCGATGACGTAAGCCTGGCTGTGGTCGTCGGGCAGCAGTTCCGCGGTGGCGTCGCCGCTGCCCAGGTCTTCGGCCAGGGCGCGCGCGACGTCGCCGGCCACCACGTCGGCGGGCGGGGCGGCAACAGGCGTGGTCATGTCAGCGCGGGAAACCGTCGATCTGGTCGGTGGCCAGGGCTTCGTCGGCCAGCAGCACCGGGATGCCGTCGTCGACGCGATAGGCGGTGCGGCGGTCGCGGGTGACCAGGCCTTCGGCGAGGGTCTCGGACTGCGGGCTGCCGTCGGCGCGGGTGACGCCGCCGCCAGCGATCGCGCGGTTGATCGCTTCCAGCTCGGGGCCGCCGAGAAGGGCCAGGGGCTGCTTGCTGGTCGGGCAGCACAGGATGTCGAGCAATTTGCGGTCCATGGGGCCGGTGTCCGGACGGTGGGCAAGGGTCTAGAATAGCCTTTTGCCGAAGTGGGCCGCCATGAACCAAGCCGCCAACACCCCGCTGGTCGGGGTCATCATGGGCTCCCGTTCCGACTGGGAGACGATGCAGCATGCCGTGTCCCGTCTCGAGAAACTGGGCGTGGCGCACGAGCTGACCATCGTCTCCGCCCACCGCACGCCCCAGCGCATGCACGAATATGCGACCACGGCGGTCGAGCGCGGGATCCGCGTGATCATCGCCGGCGCCGGCGGCGCGGCCCACCTGCCGGGCATGGTGGCGGCGATGACGCCGGTGCCGGTGCTGGGCGTGCCGGTGCAAAGCAAGGCGCTCAACGGACTCGACTCGCTGCTGTCGATCGTGCAGATGCCCGCGGGCATTCCGGTCGCGACCTTCGCGATCGGCGTCGCCGGCGCCGCCAACGCCGGCCTGTTCGCCGCCGCGCTGGTGGCCCAGCACGACAAGGCCGTGCGCGAGGCCCTGGCCCGCTTCCGCGCCGACCAGACCCGCGACGTGCTCGAACACGCGGACCCGCGCCAGCCGTGACCACCGTCGGCATCCTCGGCGGCGGGCAGCTGGCCCGCATGATGGCCCTGGCCGGCGCACCCCTGGGCCTGCGCTTCCTGGTACTCGACGCCACGCCCGACGCCTGCGCCGGCCAGTTCGCGCCGATGCTGCAGGCCGACTACCGCGACCAGGCCGGCCTGGCCGAGTTCGCCGGGCGCGTGGACGTGGCCACCTTCGATTTCGAGAACGTGCCGGCCGACAGCGCGCGCTGGCTGGCCGAACGCGTGCCGGTGTTCCCGAACCCGCGCGCGCTGGCCGTGGCCCAGGACCGGCTGGCGGAAAAAACCCTGTTCCGCGAGCTGGGCATCCCGGTGCCGGAATTCGCCACCGTCGACAGCCGTGAAGAGCTCGACGCGGCGCTGGCCACCGTCGGCACGCCCTGCATCCTCAAGACGCGCCGCCTGGGTTATGACGGCAAGGGCCAGTTCCGGATCAAGACGCCGGCCGATGCCGACGCGGCCTGGTCGTCGCTGGGCCCGCAGGCTGCCAGCGTCGGCCTGATCCTGGAAGGCTTCGTGGCTTTCCAGCGCGAACT
>CAZXTV010000366.1:0-784 GCA_964643705.1 uncultured Arenimonas sp.
GGCAACGTCGCCGCCTTCCTGTGTTCGGACCTGGCCTCGGGCGTCACCGGCGAAGTCACCTACGTCGACGCCGGCTACAACATCCTGGGCATGACCGGCATCGAAGGGGTCTGAGCACCCTGCCCCTGCTCGCCGCCGCAAAAAAAAGGCCCGGGAATCCCGGGCCTTTTTCATGCGCGGAACAAGGCTGGTCTCAGAGCCGGTCTTCCGCCACCGAGATGGTGTACTGGCGGCGCAGCGCCCGCACGTAGGCCTCGGCTTCGACCACGGCGCGCGCCTGTGCCAGCTGCTGGCGCAGGGTGTCGCGGGTGGCGTCGTCGAGTTCGTCCACTTCGCCGTCGCGCACCGCGGTGACCTGCACCAGCGCGTGGCGATCGGCGCCCAGGCGAACCATGCCGACGCTGGGCTGGTCTTCGGTCGGCTCCGACAGGCGGAAGGCTTCCTCGAGCAGCGCCGGCGGCAGCTGCGACTGGCGGGTGACCGCCGGCAGCTCGGCCACGGTCCGGCCGACTTCACTGGCCAGGTCCGCGAGGGTCTCGCCGGCGCGGGCGCGTTCGAGCAGCGCTTCGGCCTGGGCCTGGGACGCCTTGGACAGGCCGTCGGCGACCAGGTCGGCGCGCACGCTGTCGCGCACGTCCTCGAAGGGGATCAGTGCGGCCGGCTCGACTTCGACCACGTGCAGGACCACCAGGTGGTTCGGGCCGATCTCGACCGCATCGCTGACCTGGCGGTCGACGCGCTGGGCGTCGGCGAACGCGGCCGCGCGCACTTCCGGCAAGGCCGC
>CAZXTV010000366.1:794-2256 GCA_964643705.1 uncultured Arenimonas sp.
GTGAACAGGGCGCTGCGCTTGACTTCCAGCCCCACTTCCTCGGCCGCCGGCGCCAGCGCCGTCGGGTCGCGGTAGATGCGCTCGACCAGGCGGTTGCCCAGGTCGCTGTAGACGCGGTCGCGCTCGGTGCCCAGGTATTCGGCTTCGATCTCGTCGCGGACCTCGTCGAAGGTGCGTTCGCTGCCCGGGCTGATGTCGGCAAGCTGGATCACGTGCCAGCCCTCGGGCGTGCGCACCGGGTCGGCCACCTGGCCCACTTCGTCCAGGCCGAACAGCGCGTCCTGGAACGGACCTTCGAACACGCCGGCTTCGATCGGACCCAGCATGCCGCCATCGGCCCTGGACCCGATGTCATCGGAGTTTTCGCGGGCCAGCGCGGCGAAATCGGCGTCCGCTTCACGGGCCTGGGCCGCCAGGGCCTGCGCACGTTCGCGTGCGGCCTGCACTTGGGAATCGTCGGCGTCCGCCGATACCGAGACCAGGATGTGCGCGGCGCTGCGAACCGGTTCGGTGACGTAACGGCTGCGCTGTTCGTCGTAACGCTGGCGAAGCGTCTGCTCGTCGACCACGGTCGGCACCTCGAGCGTGGCGCCATCGACTTCGACGTATTCAATGGCGACCTGTTCGGGGCGCGTGTAGCGCTCGCCGTGGCTGTCGTACCAGGCCTTGAGCTGCTCGTCGGTCGGCGCTTCGGCCGCGGCCGGGGTCGGCAGGTCGATCAGCGTGAGGTCCCGTTCCTGGCGCGCAAGCGTCAGGTAGGCTTCCAGTTCGGCGTCGGTGGCCAGGCCGGTGGCGACGATCTCGCCCGACACGGCGCGGCGCGCCATGTCCGCGGCGACCGTGGCGATGAACTGGCCGTGGGTGAGGCCACGCGCCGCCAGGCCCAGTCGGTACTGGTCGGCGCTGTACTGGCCGTTCACCTGGAACTCCGGCATCTGCTTGAGTTCGGCGGCGATTTCCGCCTCGCCGATGGTGATGCCGTCGCGTTCGGCGGCCATGGCCATCACTTCGTCGTCGATCAGGCGATCGAGCACGACGCGCTTGCTCTCGACCGACTCGAAGCGTGCGGAATCGAAGTCCTCGCCCAGGCGGTCGCGTTCGGCCTGGCGGGCCTGCTCGAACCGGCGCTGGAACTGGTCCTGCGGGATCTCCCGGACCTGCTTGCCCCAGATCCAGAACTTGGCCGGACCTTCGATCTTGGCCGAGTAGGTTTCGATTTTCGGGGAAAAATAGGATTCGACGCCGAAGAAGGCCATCGTGATGATGACCAGGCCAAGGATGGTGAAAGCCATCCAGCCTGAAGACTTGTCGCGAATGGTCTGGAGCATGTGCGCTATGCCGTCCGAGTGGGACCCCGGGTTTCCCGGAGCCGGAAAAAACGAGGGCGCCCTTTTGGGGCGCCCTCGGGGATATGGCGGAGTGGACGGGACTCGAACCCGCGACCTCCGGCGTGACAGGCCAG
>CAZXTV010000367.1:0-1996 GCA_964643705.1 uncultured Arenimonas sp.
GTCATCGGGCAACCCGCGCCGCGATCAGGCAGGCCGGCCCGTGGTGGCTTCGGGATCGACCATCAGCGATTGCACGCTGACGCGGTCGCGGCCTTCGCGCTTGGAGCGGTAGAGCGCGTCGTCGGCCTGCGCCAGCAGCGCGTCGAGGTGGAAGCCGCAGGCGCTGGTGCCCGCCACGCCGAAGCTGGCGGTGAGCCGGAAAGCGTGGCCGGAGTCGCTGCTGTCGATCGCCGCGATCAATTCCCGGCACTTGCGGGCGATGGTGGTGCTGGTGCCCAGGTCGCGGTCTGCCAGCAGGAAGGCGAACTCCTCGCCGCCCAGGCGACCCAGCAGGTCCTTGTCGCGGCAGACCTGGCGGCAGGCCTTCGCCACTTCCCGCAGCGCCCAGTCGCCCGTGGCATGGCCGAACCGGTCGTTGATGGCCTTGAAGTTGTCCAGGTCCATCATCACCAGCCCGGCGGTGCCGCCGCTGCGGCGAGAGGCATCCAGCAGGGCCTGGGCGCGCCGGGTGAAATGATGGCGGTTGTCGAGGCCGGTGAGCATGTCGGTCTGCGCCAGCTGCCGCAGCGTCAGCTGGGTGCGCTTGGTCCGGTAGGCCCAGAAGCCGATCGAGGCAAGCAACACCGCCAGCAACAGGATCAGCAGCCGCGTGGCCTGTGCCGATTTGCTGGCGACCTGCTGCTCGAGCGTGAGCACCTGGTTCTGGCGATTGAGCAGCTCGATGGTCTGGACCTGCTGCAGGCTTTCGTGGCGCACCATCTGGAAGGCGAGCTCGCGCGCCTTGACGCCGTCGAGGTAGGCCCGGTCGGCTGCCATGTAGCGAACGTGGTGCTCGAGTGCGGCGGTCGTGTCACCCCGCGCGCGCGCGGTTTCGTACATCACGCGGTGTGCGGCCACCAGCGGCAGCGACTGGACCATGCCGGCGCCCTGGGCCAGGCTGCGGGAGGCATGGTGCTCGGCTTCCGCGGCGTAGCCCCGGGCCAGATGGAGTTCACCGACCAGGCGCGGATATCGGGTTTCCTCGATCTCGTCCAGGTGTTCCTGCAGGAAGGCGATCGCCTTGCCGTGCTGGTCCTGGTCTCCCCACAGGCGGGCCATCTGCACCCGCATGAAGTTGGCCACCACCACTTCGCCGATGCCCAGGCAGGCCTGCACCAGCGGTTCGGCGGCAGCGACTTCATCCTTCATGCGGTCCAGGTGGTAGAGCGATTCCAGGCGCATGGCCCCGGCGAAGCAGCGGGTGCGGACGCTGGGCTGGTCGGCCAGCATGCGTTCCGCGAACTGCAGGCCCAGTTCGTACTGGCCGACCTGGTTGTAGATGACGCCGGCGGCGGACCAGCCGTGGTGGCGAAGTTCGGCATCGTCGACCTGGTCGGCCAGGGCCAGGGTCTGCTCCAGATAGCGCAGCCCCTCGGTGAATTCGCGCGTGGCGGCGTGTGCGGTGACGATCAGGGACCCGGCACGGAACCGGATGCGGACATCGCTGGCCTGGTCGAACAGCTCCCTGGCGGCCTGGATGCCAAGGTCGAAACGGCCGGTGTAGGCCAACTCGTAGGCCTTGAGGTACTGCAGCTGCTCGCGCTGCCGTGGACTGGCCACGGCGACGCTGGCGTTGAGCTGACCCAGCAGCGAACTGAACTGGCGGGGATCGGAGCTGCGCACCTGTTCCGCCTGCTCAAGCATCGCCGCGAAGGCGGGTGAGCCTTCCGCGGCGGCGCCTGCCGGCGCCGGGGCCAGGCACAACACGGCCATCAGCAGGAGGCTGGCGGGAAGTGCGTGCATGGCCGGGCGCCGGGTTGCTTCGGCTCGATCAACCAGATTTCCGAACACATCATCGCCGCCGGCGGAAAACGCCTGAGGCCGATGCTGGTGGTGCTGGCCGCGCGCGCCCTGGGCCATGCGGGCACCGGGCCGCACCAGCTGGCCGCCATCATCGAATTCATCCACACCTCCACCCTGCTGCACGACGACGTGGTGGACGAGTCGGACCTGCGCC
>CAZXTV010000367.1:2006-2254 GCA_964643705.1 uncultured Arenimonas sp.
GTTGAGGCCGGCGGCGTCGCGCGCCAACAAGGCCTGGCGCGGGGCATCGTCCAGGCCCAGGGCGTCCACGGCGGCGGCGTAGGCTTCCGGCGACTGGCCAGCGAGTGCGGCGTCCTTGCCCAGCGATTCGAGAAACGCGATCACGTTCGACATCTTCGACTCCTTCGTGTTGCGGTGGGTGTTTCGGGTATCAGGCGGCGTACCGGGCGTCCAGCGCGGCGATGCGGGCCAGCATGTCCGTGTTTTCC
>CAZXTV010000368.1:0-2234 GCA_964643705.1 uncultured Arenimonas sp.
CATGCTGCACCCGCGGGCCGCGGCCGACGTCGCCAACACCACGGCGTACGGGAGCCCGAACCAGGCGGCCGTCGACCTCGGCCTGATCGACGCGGACTTGCTCGCGGATCCGGGCATCTACCCGGACGAGGAAACAAGGGCCAAGTTGTTCACCCTCGCGGTGTTGCCGCCGGAAGTGGACAGGCTTTTCACCCGGCACTGGACCACCCTCAAGACGGGGCAATAAGCCACGATGGCAAGCACGGCGAGCGGCGCCCTGGCGGGTGCCCCCAAGAACGACATGCTGGGGGCCGAGGGCTACCTGCGCATCGAAGCGGTGCGCAAGGAGTTCGACGGTTTCGTCGCCGTCGACGACGTCAGCCTGTCGATCCGGCAGGGCGAGATCTTCGCCCTGCTGGGGGCCTCGGGCTGCGGCAAGTCGACCCTGCTGCGCTGCCTGGCCGGCTTCGAGAAGCCCACCAAGGGGCGCATCATCCTTGACGGCCAGGACATCACCGCGCTGCCGCCCTTCGAGCGGCCGCTGAACATGATGTTCCAGTCCTACGCGCTGTTCCCGCACATGAGCGTCGAACAGAACGTCGGCTTCGGCCTGCGCCAGGACGGCATGGCCAAGGCCGGGATCGCCCGCAAGGTCGCCGAGATGCTGGCGCTGGTGCAGATGGAAAAGTTCGCCAAGCGCAAGCCGCACCAGCTTTCCGGCGGCCAGCAGCAGCGCGTGGCGCTGGCGCGGTCGCTGGCCAAGGGCCCCAAGCTGCTGCTGCTGGACGAACCCATGGGCGCGCTGGACAAGAAGCTGCGCTCGCAGATGCAGCTTGAACTGGTGAACATCGTCGAACGCCTCGGCGTCACCTGCGTCATGGTCACCCACGACCAGGAAGAGGCCATGACCATGGCCCACCGCATCGCCGTTATGGATGCGGGATGGATCCGCCAGGTCGGCAGCCCGGACGAGATCTACGAACAGCCCAGCTGCCGCTTCACCGCCGAGTTCATCGGTTCGGTGAACCTGATCGAGGGCCGCATCCTCGAGGATGAAAACGACTACGTCACCATCGGCAGCCCGGCGCTCGAATACCCCGCGTACGTCGGCCACGGCGTCACCGGCTTCGAGGGCCAGGAAGTGGCGCTGGCCATCCGCCCGGAAAAGATCCAGGTGGACAAGGACGAGCCCGCCCAGCCGCACAACAAGGTGCAGGGCATCATCGAGGACATCGCCTATTTCGGCAGCCACTCGGTCTTCCACGTGCGCCTGCCGGGCGGCACCAAGCTGCTGGCGAACATGATCAACAGCCAGCGCTGGGCCAGCGAGAAATTCACCTGGAACGACCCGGTGTGGCTGAGCTGGGACGACCAGGCCGGGGTGGTGCTGACCACGTGAAAAACCTGCCGCGCTCGATCCGCAAGCGCCTGCCGGGCCCGCGCTGGCTGGTGATCGCGGTGCCCTACCTGTGGATGCTGCTGTTTTTCGCCGTTCCCTTCGCGATCGCGCTCAAGATCAGCTTCGCCAGCGCCGTCATCGCGATGCCGCCCTACACCGACCTGGTGGAGTGGTCGGGCGACAAGGTGTCGCTGAGCATCAACACCGCCAACTACCTGTTCCTGGTGCGCGACAGCCTGTACGTGAAGGCCTACCTGAGTTCGCTCGAGATCGCGGTCATCTCGACCGCCCTGTGCCTGCTGATCGGCTACCCGATCGCCTACGCCATCTCGCGCATGGACCCGGCCACCCGCAACGTGGCCCTGATGCTGGTCATCCTGCCCAGCTGGACCTCGTTCCTGATCCGCATCTATGCCTGGGTCGGCATCCTCAAGAACAACGGCCTGCTCAACAACGCGCTGATCGGCATGGGCCTGATCGACGAGCCGATGGCGATCCTGCACACGCCCGTGGCCGTGTACATCGGCATCGTCTACGCCTACCTGCCGTTCATGGTGCTGCCGCTTTACGCCAACCTGGTCAAGCACGACCACCGGCTGATCGAGGCCGCCACCGACCTGGGCGCGCCGCCCTGGAAGGCCTTCCTCACCGTCACGCTGCCGCTTTCCAAGGCCGGCATCATCGCCGGCTCGATGCTGGTGCTGATCCCGGTGGTGGGCGAGTTCGTCATTCCCGAGATGCTGGGCGGCCCCGACACGCTGATGATCGGCCGGGTGCTGTGGCAGGAGTTCTTCAACAACCGCGACTGGCCGGTGGCCTCGGCGGTGGCGATCGTGATGCTGGTGCTGCTGATCGT
>CAZXTV010000369.1:0-2234 GCA_964643705.1 uncultured Arenimonas sp.
CATCGCCTCGGTGGACTGGCTGGCCAGCCATGAAAAACGCGCCCGCCAGGCCCTGGCCGCCGGCTGGGACCTGCTGCTGGTGGACGAGGCCCACCATCTGGTCTGGACCCCCGAATTCACCAGCCCGGGGTATGCCCTGGTCGAATCCCTGTCGGCGCGCACGCCGGGCCTGCTGCTGCTCACGGCCACGCCGGAACAACTGGGACTGGGCGGCCACTTCGCCCGCCTGCGCCTGCTCGACCCGGCGCGTTACACCGACCTGGACGCCTTCCGCGCCGAAACCCGCGGTTACCAGGACCTCTCGGCGCTGGCCGGCCGCCTGCTCGACGACCAGGCCCTGACCACGCAGGACATGGAAACCCTGGCGCGCCTGTTTCCGGAAGACGGCGACCACCTGGCCCAGCGCCTGGCTCGCATCGCCGCCGGTGACGCCGCTTCGCGCGATGCGCTGCTGGCCGACCTGGTCGATCGCCATGGCACCGGCCGCGTCATGGTGCGCAACCGCCGCGCCGCCGTCGGTGGTTTCCCCAAGCGCCTGCCGCACCTGGCCACCCTGCCCGCGCCCCAGGACCCGACCGTCCTGGGCCGCCTGCGCGCCGAATTCGCGCATGACGTCGGCGAAACCGACGACGAACCCGCGCACGATTTCGCCCGCGACCCGCGCATGGACTGGCTGCTCGAGACGCTCGACGCCGTGGCCCCGGCCAAGGTGCTGCTGCTGTGCCGGTCGCGCGCCAAGGTGCAGGCGATCGAAGAAGCCCTGCGCCTGCGCAGCGGCCTGCAGGTGGCGCGTTTCCACGAAGACATGAACCTGCTGCAGCGCGACCGCAACGCCGCGTTTTTCGCCGACCCCGAAGGCGCCCGCCTGCTGGTGTCGAGCGAGATCGGCGCCGAGGGCCGCAACTTCCAGTTCGCCCAGCACCTGGTCTTCTGGGACCTGCCGCTGCACCCGGACATGCTCGAACAGCGCATCGGCCGGCTCGACCGCATCGGCCAGTCGGGCGACGTCAACCTGCACGCCGCCGCGGTGGCCGGCAGCGCCCAGGAAGTGCTGCAGCGCTGGCTGCACGAAGGCCTGGACGCCTTCCGCCAGGTGCTCGCCGACGGCCGCGAAATGCTGCGCGGTTTTGGCGCCGAACTGCTGCAACTGGCCGCCATGGACGCCGATGCGCGCGAACCCGCCTTCGGCGAACTGCTCGAACGCAGCCGCGAACGCCACGCTGAACTGGCAAGGCTTATCGCCGAAGGCCGCGACCGCCTGCTCGAACTGGGCAGCCGCGGCCTGGGCGAACGCGACGCGCTGCGCAAGGCGCTGCTTGCCGACGACCTGCACGCCGCGCTCGACGACTTTCCCCTGCGCCTGCTGGAAAGTTTCGGCGTGCATAACGAAGCGCTGGGCCCGAACACCTGGCTGCTCGACCCCGAACACCTCACCGTCGACGGCTTCGACGAGCTGCGCCAGGGCATGCGTGCCTGCACCACCGACCGGGCCACCGCGCTGGCGCGCGACGACCTGCTGTACCTGCGCCCCGACCACCCGCTGATGCTGACCGCCACCGACCTGCTGATCTCGGGCGAAAGCGGCAACGCCGCCTTCCTGGTCGACGACGTGCTGCCGCCGCGCACGGTCGTGCTCGAAGCGGTGAACGTGATCGAATGCGTGGCCGATCCGCGCCTGGACATCGAACGCTGGCTGCCGCCGACGCCGCTGTCGGTGGCCGTGGACACCCGCCTGCAGCCGCGGCCCGGCTTCGTTCCCGGCGACCGTGCCCGGCACCGCGCCGGGGACCGCGTCTTCGACCTGGGCCCGCAGCGCAAGGTGCTGGCGGCGCTGGTGCCGCCCATGCTTGAACGCACCCGCGACGCGGCCAGGGACGCGGCGCAGGCGCGCATCGACGAGGCCATTGCCCGCGCCGACGAGACCCTGTCTGCGGAAATCCAGCGTCTGCGCGCGCTGGCACACGTGAATCCGGCGGTCAGGCCCGCCGAAATCGCCGCGCTGGAAGCCGAACGCGACGCCGTGCTCGCCGCCCTGCCCAACGCGCGCCCGCGCCTGGACAGCCTGCGCCTGGTCGCCAGCACCGATTTCCTGCAGCTGCGCCGCTAACGCAGCCCGGTTGTAGGAGCGCCTTCAGGCGCGAATCCCCTCTTTGCCATCGGCAAAGCCGAAAAGATTCGCGCCTGAAGGCGCTCCTACAGGGAGGTCGGTTGGCTCAGCGGACCAACCGCGGGCC
>CAZXTV010000370.1:0-2227 GCA_964643705.1 uncultured Arenimonas sp.
AATCATCACAGCCGCTGTTGTACGATGGGTCGCTGCCCATCACCGCCCGCCACTGGGCCTGGGTCACTTCGTAACGGCCGATGGAGAAGGCGGGCACCCGCACTTCGCGGGGGGGCTTTTCCCTGTCGTAGCACTCCCCGTCGCGCTTTGCGTTCTCGCAACCCATGGTGAAAGTGCCACCGGCTACGGGCACCATGTCGGCTTCGAGTTTAGCGATGACGTCAGTGGGTGGTGGGTCCTCAGTGACAGGTGGCTGTTGAACTGGCGGCGGCGGTACTTCCCGCATGAGCACCTGCAGCTCGCGCTCCAGCTCGCGGTAGGTAAAGCTGGTATCCAGGTATCCCGGTACCTGGATGCGGAAGCGCAGGGCGGCGGTGCTGCGGGGCAGAGCCGCCAAGCGAAAGCGGCCCTCGGCATCGGCTTGTAGCTGGTAAGGCGCTCGGTCCGGCGCGAAGCCATCGGGCGGACCGGCGGCGATGCGGGCGCCGGGCAGGCCGCGGCCGGCGGCCAGCACCTGGCCCGTCAGGTCGAAAGCCGTGCGGCACTCGGCCGCCGTCAGCACCTCTACGGCAGCGGGCAGGGTGAGGGTATCGGCCCCGCAGGCGTTGCGCAGGATGAGGCGCACGGTATAGCGGCCCGGCTCGGCATAGGTCACCGTCGGGCTGGGGGCGCTGCTCTGCTGGCCGTCGCCGAAGTCCCAGCGGTACTCGTCCGCCCGGCCCAGGGCCTGGAAGCGCACCTCCAGGGGCGGGCAGCCGCGCTGCACGGATTTTTGCATCCGCGCGCGGGGCGGGGCCAGCACCAGGGCGCGCAGGGCCGCGTCGTTAAAGACTGGCCCGACCTCCGGGCATTCCCCGAAAGCCAGCACGCGCACGGAGATGGCCCCGCTGCGCAAGCTGAAGACATGGGAGATTTCCTGGCTGGCGGCACTGGCGGGCAGGGTGTCGGCCTGGCCGTCGCCCCAGCGCAGCACGAAGAAATCAGCGCCTGCCAGCGATGCGAGGCGCAGGCGCAGGGCATCGCCCGGGCAGAGGGTATCGGCGCTCAGCCGCTCGAGCTGGGGCGCGGGCAGGCAAGGGTGGCGCACCGCCTCCCCCTCACGGTCGGGGAAGAGCAAGGTGCGCAGGTTGGGCTGCAGGCGCAGGGTGTCGAAGAAGCCCTCGGCCTGCAGCGCGTAGAATATCTCAAACGCCGTCGGCTGCCGGGGCTGCCGACAGTGGGCGATGAGCCCCAGGGCGTGTCGCGCATGGAGCGGCACAGCGGAGGCCAAAGCCGTGTCGGCGGCAGCCATCGCGAGCGCTTGCTGGAAGAAGGCCTCCGCCTGACTCAGCGCGGCCGTATCCCGATCCTGCAGGAAATCGTGGTAGCGCAGCAGGCCCTGGTGGAAGCGGTTGCGGGCGGCGTTGGCGGTGGCCAGGGGATAGTCGCCGCCGCGCAGGGCGCGGGCGCGGGCGAAGGCGGCGGCAGGCCCCTCCAGCTCCGCGGCGGCGGGCGGGGCGGGGCGGCGGCGCAGGCTGTCCCAGTCGGCGATGGCCTGGTTGTGGTAGAGCAGGGCGCTGTCGAGGGCGGGGGTGGCGCGCAGGAAGAAGCCGTCCTTCGGGGCGTGGAGCAGCAGGCGGCTCAGGCGCTCGCTGCCGTCGAGGGCGCCCAGCAGCAGGCCCAGCAGCAGCAGGAGGGCGGCGGCGGCCAACGCGCGGTAGAAGTCGGCATTGAGGGCGCGGCGCGGCGGGGGTGCGCCCGGCTCGGCGGGGCGGCGCAGGGCCTCTTCGAGGCTCAGCGCGCCGCCTTGCTGGCGCTGCCAGGCCTGCTCCAGCTCGGCGCGCTCGCGCTTGCCGAGGACGCCGGACTCCAGCAGGTAGCGCAGGTCCTCGCGGCGGCCCTCGTCCTCGGGCTCGAGCAGGAATTCTTGTAGTACCAGGCCAGCCTGCAGCTCGCGCTTGGCGTGGCCGTGCTCCACGGCGGGGGCGGCGGCATGCAGCTCTTCAGCCAGAGCGGCGCGGGCCAGGCGCTCCGTATCGGCATCCAGCAGGGCCAGCAGTTGCAGGCGCAGGCGGTGCGGCAGGGGCGCGCCTTGCAGGCAGGGCACGCGCGCCAGCAGCAGCAGGTGGTCGAAAGTGACCGGCGCGCCGATGGCCCGCCCGATGGCCAGGGTCAGGGGCCAGTTGGGCGCGGGCCAGACCAGGGCGGCGCACAGCCAGCGCAGCAGCTCGGGCCGCCCCTGGAAATA
>CAZXTV010000371.1:0-2225 GCA_964643705.1 uncultured Arenimonas sp.
GCAGGTCCTCGGGGTGGATCGACTGGGTGCGCCAGTCGTCGGTGCTCATCTGGTCGCGGCTGCCCTGGCCCAGCAGCTGGTTGGCGCCCAGGCGGTAGAGGCTGTTTTCGCGGATGTTCCAGTCCCAGAACTCGTCACCCGAACCCCACAGGGCCAGGTTCAGGCGCTCCTCGCGTTCGCGGATTTCGCCCAGCAGGGAGGTTTCCTGCTGCCGGCGGTTGCTCCAGACCCGCCACAGCAGCCAGCACAGGAACAGGGCGATGGCCAGCAGCACCCACTGCACGACGCCCCCCAGGACCAGGCCGCTGGCTTGGGCCACCACCGCCCCATTTGCGTTCAGCGCCATTACGACCGGTGGTCCCCTGGATCTTCCCCGTTATCTGCCCGAGTGTAGGGTGGCACTAACAGGGCCACAAGCGGCGTGGCCGCCCTTGCTAGAATGACGGCACTCCCGACAAGGCCGATTCGATGACCCAAGCCCAGCTCCCCGCGCACGCCCTCGTGGCCGCCGAACTGGAAGCCCTGGAGGCCTCCCTCGATGCTTCCGAGCTGCATGGGTCGCTGTGCGGCTACCTCGCCGGGGGCGGCGCCCACGACCGCAAGGGCTGGTTCGCGGCGGTGATGACCGACCCGCTGCTTTCGCCGCCCGAGCCCGACAGTGCCCTTGACCAGATCTACCTGGCCAGCGCCGCGCAGCTCGACTCCCCGGATTTCGGCTTCGAACTGCTGCTGCCGGCCGATGGCCAGCCCGTGGACGAGCGCGGCGACGGCCTGCTGGCCTGGTGCCGGGGTTTCCTGGGCGGCTTCGGCCTGGCCGCCGGCGCCAATCCGCCGCTGTCGGAGGATTCCGAAGAAGCCCTGGCGGACATGGCCCGCATCGCTGCCAGCGACCTGAGCTACGAAGAACCCGAAGCCGACGCCGAGGCGCTGGAGGAAGTGGCGGAATTCATACGCGTCGCGGCGCTGTTGTTGCACAGCGACTGCGTGCTGGGTCCACGGCACCGTCGCAAGCTCAACTGAGCCGGTCATGATCAAGGCCGTCGAATTCGCGCGTCGCCGCAAGCAGCTCATGCGCATGGCGGACGAGGACGCGATCCTCATCCTGCCGGCGTCGCCCGAACGCGTGCGCAGCCACGACACGCATTACCCCTATCGCCAGGACAGCGATTTCTGGTACCTCAGCGGCTTTCCCGAACCCGAGGCGGTGCTGGTGCTGGTGCCGGGGCGCGCCCACGGCGAAGTGCTCATGTTCTGCCGCGAACGCGACGCCGAGCGTGAAGCCTGGGACGGTCCGCGTGCCGGTCCCGAAGGCGCGGTGGACGACTACGGCATGGACGACGCCTATCCCATTGCCGACCTCGACGAGATCCTGCCGGGCCTGCTGGAAGGGCGTTCACGCGTCTACTACCACTTCGGCCGCGACACCGAATTCGACCTCAAGCTCATCGGCTGGGTGAATCGCGTGCGTTCGCAGGTGCGCCACGGCGCGCAGCCGCCGCACGAGTTCCTCGAACTGGGCCACCTGCTGCACGAACTGCGCCTGTTCAAGAGCGCCGCCGAGCTCAAGCTGATGCGTCGTGCCGCGACCATCGCCTGCGAGGCCCAGCTGGCCGCCATGCGCGCCACCCGGCCCGGCGGCCATGAATACGAAGTCGAGGCGGCGCTGCAGTACACCTACCGGCGCCACGACGCCGTGGCGGCCTACGAACCCATCGTCGGCGCCGGCGCCAATGGCTGCGTTCTGCATTACCGGGCCAACAAGGCAACCCTGGCCGACGGCGACCTGTTGCTTTGCGACGCGGGCGCCGAATACGCCGGCTACGCCTCCGACATCACCCGCACCTGGCCGGTCAACGGCCGCTATTCGAAAGAACAGCGCGCGCTCTACGACATCGTGCTGGCCGCCCAGGATGCGGCGATGGAGCAGGCGACGCCGGGCCGGCCCTGGATCCTGGGCCACGAAGCCGCGGTGGAGGTGCTGACCGAAGGCCTGCTGTCCCTGGGCCTGCTAAAGGGCAGCCTGAAGGCGGCGCTGCAATCGGCTGCCTACCGACGCTTCTACATGCACAAGACCGGCCACTGGATCGGCCTGGACGTGCATGACGTCGGTGAATACAAGGTCGCCGGCGACTACCGCGAACTCGAGCCGGGCATGGTCTTCACCATCGAACCGGGCCTGTACATCCCGCCCGGCAGCAAAGGCGTGCCGGCGAAATGGCAGGGCA
>CAZXTV010000372.1:0-2208 GCA_964643705.1 uncultured Arenimonas sp.
TGCGCCGCGACCGCTACGGGCGCTTTTTCTCGGCGCTGGTCTACATCCCGCGCGATCGTTTCAACACCGGCATCCGTCACCGCATCGAAGCGGTGCTGATGCGCGAACTGGGCGGCGAGCGCCTCGACCACAGCGTGCAGATCGGTGAATCGCCGCTGGCCCAGCTGCACCTGGTCATCCGGCCCAAGGCCGGCTGCCGGGTCGACTTCGACCAGGACCAGCTGGAAGCCGAACTGGCGCGCATCGTTCGCGACTGGCACGACGAACTGCGCGAAATCCTGGTGCGCGAAGCCGGTGAAGAACAGGGCCTGAAGCTGGCCCAGACCTACGGCCGCGCGCTGCCGGCGGGTTACGTCGAAGCCGTGTCGCCGCAGGTGGCCGCCGCCGACGTGCTGCAGGCCTCGCGCTTGGCCGGCCCCGGCGACCAGCGCATTTCCTTCTACCGCCACGGCGAAGACCTGCGCCTGAAGCTGGTGCGTCGCAGCGGCGACATCGCGCTGTCGGACGTGCTGCCGGTGATGGAAAACCTCGGCTTGCGCGTGCTCACCGAACACCCCTACGAAATGGAGGTCGAGGGCGAACGCATCTCGATCCAGGACTTCGAAGTGCAGGCACGCAACGGCGAGATCGACGTCGATGCCGCCCGCCAGCCCTTCGAGGAAGCCTTCACCGCCGTCTGGAGCGGGCAGGCCGAAAACGACGGCTTCAACCAGCTGCTGACCAGTGCCCGCCTTGAATGGCGCGACATCGCAATGTTGCGCGGTTACACCAAGTACGCCCTGCAGACCGGCGTGCCGTTCTCGCAGCCGTACATGGAAGAAACCCTGCAGCGCTACCCGGTCATCGCCCGCCTGCTGTGGGAGCTCTTCGCGGCGCGTTTCGAACCGGGCCGTGAAAACCCGCTCGACGCCGCCGGCCGCCAGGCCCTGCACGACCAGATCGCCTGGCTGCTGCCCAAGGATCGCCGCAAGGCCCTGGACACCATCCCGCAGGAAATCGCCGCGGCGCGCACGCTCGACCGCGCCGCCCAGGTCGACGCGGTCACCGACGCGCTGGAAATCCTGCTCGACAGCGCCGTCCAGAGCATCGACGACGACCGCATCCTGCGCGGTTACCAGGCCCTGATCATGGCCACGCTGCGCACCAACTTCTACCAGCGACGCGACGGCGACTTCCGCGACTACATCGCCTTCAAGTTCGACCCGGCCCTGGTGCCCGACCTGCCCAGGCCGCGGCCCTATCGCGAGATCTTCGTGTATTCGCCCTGGGTCGAGGGCGTGCACCTGCGTTTTGGTCCGGTCGCACGCGGTGGCCTGCGCTGGTCCGACCGCCGCGAGGACTTCCGCACCGAGGTGCAGATGGTGAAGAACACCGTCATCGTGCCGGTCGGTTCCAAGGGTGGCTTCGTGGTCAAGCGGCCCCCGGTCGGCGGCGACCGCGACGCCCAGCTGGCCGAAGGCATCGCCTGCTACAAACGTTTCATCAACGGCCTGCTCGACATCACCGACAACCTGGTGGACGGCGAGCTGGTGCACCCGCAGGACGTCGTGCGCCATGACGGCGACGACCCCTACCTGGTGGTCGCGGCCGACAAGGGCACCGCCACGTTCTCCGACATCGCCAACGGCATTTCCGCCGAACACGGCTACTGGCTGGGCGATGCCTTCGCCTCCGGTGGTTCGGTCGGCTACGACCACAAAGGCATGGGCATCACCGCGCGCGGCGCCTGGGAGTCGGTGAAGCGGCACTTCCGCGCGCTCGGCATCGACAGCCAGTCGCAGGACTTCACCTGCGTCGGCATCGGCGACATGTCCGGCGACGTGTTCGGCAACGGCATGCTGCTGTCGAAGCAGATCCGTCTCGTCGCCGCGTTCGACCATCGCGACATCTTTATCGATCCCGATCCAGACTCCGCGGCCTCCTTCGCCGAGCGGGAGCGAATGTTCAAGCTGCCGCGCTCGAGCTGGGAAGACTACGACCGCTCGCTGATCTCCGAAGGCGGCGGCATCCATCCGCGTTCGGTCAAGTCCATCGCGATCACGCCGCAGGTGCGCGAGGCGCTGGACCTGCCGGCCGGCACCGAGCAGCTGAGCCCGAACGAGCTGATGAACGCCATCCTCAAGGCGCCGGTCGACCTGCTCTGGAACGGCGGCATCGGCACCTACGTCAAGGCCAGCAGCGAAAGCCACGCCGACGCCGGCGACCGCG
>CAZXTV010000373.1:0-2202 GCA_964643705.1 uncultured Arenimonas sp.
CATCCTCGGGCTCGACGCCCAGTTTTCGGGCCAGGTTGGCGACCACGAACAGCACGTCGCCGAGCTCGTCTTCCAGGCGGTCGCGCGCGGCCTCGTCGCCGGCCGCGACGGCGTCGAACTCGACCCGTACTTCCTCGATTTCCTCGTGCAGCTTGGCGATCACCGGCGCCGGGCCCGGCCAGTCGAAACCCAGGGTGGCGGCGCGTTTTTGCAGCTTCACGGCGCGCTGCCATTCCGGCAGGCCACGGGTGATGCCGGCCAGCACGCTGGTGTCCGACGCGCCGCTGGCCTGGCGCTCCTGGCGCTTGAGTTCTTCCCAGTTGGCCAGCTGCGCCTCGGCGTCGGGCTGGCAGGCGGCGTCGCCGAACACGTGCGGGTGCCGCCGGATCATCTTGTCGTTGATGGCGGCGGCGACGTCGGCGAAGGCGAAATGGCCGGCCTCTTCGGCCATGCGCGCGTGGAACACCACCTGCAGCAGCAGGTCGCCCAGTTCGTCCTTCAGGTCGGCCATGTCGCCGCGCTGGAGGGCGTCGGCGACTTCGTAGGCTTCTTCGATCGTATAGGGCGCGACGGACGCGAAGTCCTGCGCCACGTCCCAGGGGCAACCGTGCACCGGGTCGCGCAAGCGCGCCATGATCGCCAGCAGGTCGTCGATGTCAGCCATCCGTGTCGTCGCCCAGCCAGTCGCGCCAGGGCAGCGAGGTATCCCCGAGCGCGATGAAAAACGGGTTGAGGATGTTTTCCTTGCGGTTGTAGTCCAGCGGCGTGCCGTCCAGGCGCAGCACGGCGCCACCGGCGGCCTCGAGTACGCACTGGGCGGCGGCGGTGTCCCATTCGCTGGTGGGGCCGAAGCGCGGGTAGACGTCGATGCTGCCTTCGGCGATGCGGCAGAACTTCAGCGACGAACCCAGGCCGTGGCGTTCGGTGTCGCCCATGCGCGCCAGCGCGGCGGCAGTGCGTTCGTCCAGGTGCGAGCGGCTGGCGGCGACCCGCAGCGGCGACGTCGCCGGACGGCGGGTCTGGACGGCGATGTCTTCGCCGCGCTCGCGCAGGAAGGCACCGACGCCGGCTTCGGCGTGCAGCAGGTGGTCGGGCACGGGGGCGAACACCACGCCCAGCACCGGGCGGCCATCTTCGATGAGCGCGATGTTGACGGTGAACTCGCCGTTCTTCTTGACGAACTCGCGGGTGCCGTCGAGCGGGTCGACCAGCCAGTGCCGCGTCCACTGGCGGCGAACCTGCCAGGGGATGTCGGCGTCTTCTTCGCTCAGCACCGGGATGTCGGGGGCCAGCCGACGCAGGCCGTCGACGATGATCCGGTGCGAGGCCAGGTCGGCCTGGGTGAGCGGGGAATCGTCGTCCTTGGTCTGCACGCTGAAATCGCGCGCATACACGGACAGGATGGCGTCGCCGGCCTCGCGGGCCAGGTCGATGCAGGCCTCGCGCAGTGGATTCACCCTCGCTCCTTGAGCAGTTCGCGCACGATGAACAGGGCGGCCAGCGAACGGCCTTCCGAACAGTCCTCGCGCAGCATCAGGTCGGCCAGCCGGTCGAACTTCCAGGGCACGACTTCCAGTTCCTCGGGCTCGTCGCCTGGCAGGCGTTCGGGGTAGAGGTCTTCGGCCAGCACCAGGTGGATCTGGTGGCTCATGTAACCCGGCGCCAGCGTGATCGAACGCACGAGGCTGAGCTTGCGCGCGCCCATGCCCACTTCTTCCTTGAGCTCGCGGTTGGCCGCTTCCTCGACGGTTTCGCCGGCGTCCATGCGGCCCTTGGGCAGGCCCAGTTCGTAGCGGTGGGTGCCGGCGGCGTATTCGCGGATAAGCAGCACGGTGCCGGGCTCCGGCACGGCGGCGATGATCACCGACCCGTGGCCGCCGCTGACCAGGCGCTCGTAGCGCCGGCGTTCGCCGTTGCTGAACTCAAGGTGCAGGATTTCGCGGCGACCGCTTTCCAGCGGCTGTTCTTCACGGGCGTGGATGGTCGGCAAGGGACGCATGCGGCGATTCTAGCCGCTGCGCCCGCCGGCGTCCCGGCGGCCGGGCCGCGGTTGCACAGGGGCCTGCGGGGGCCGGATCATCCACCCATGGACAAACGAGCACAAATCGACCGCCTGGACGCGGCAGCCTGGCGCGAACGCGACCTGGCCGTGGTCTGGCACCCCTGCACGCAGATGAAGGAACACCCGGGCACCCTGCCCCT
>CAZXTV010000374.1:0-2200 GCA_964643705.1 uncultured Arenimonas sp.
GGTACCGGAAGAGGTGAAACAGGAGCGGCTGGCGCGTTTCATGGCCCTGCAGGCACAGATCAGCACCGAAAAACTCGAGCGCAAGGTCGGCACGGTGCAGCGCTGCCTGGTGGACGCGATCGACGGCGAGCTGGCCATCGCCCGCTCAATGGCCGACGCGCCCGAGATCGACGGCCTGGTACAGATCCAGGACGGCGAAGCGGCCGGCCTCAAGCCCGGCGACTTCTGCGACGTGCGCATCATGGGCAGTGACGAACACGACCTGTTTGGCCTGGTGGGCGACGAGGAAGACTGATCGCCACCGCCAAGCCGCCGCGGCAAGCCAAGCCGAGCGTTCGCGAACGCTTTGACGCGCTGCGCAACCTGCGGCCCTTCCTGGCCCAGGTCTGGGCCACCAGCCGGTTCCTGACGTTCACCAGCCTGTCGCTGCGGCTGGTGCGGGCGCTGCTGCCGGTGGCCATGCTTTACGTGGGCAAGCTGATCATCGACGAGGCCGTGCGCCTGGTCGGCGTGGACAGCGGTCTGTCGAGCATGCGCCAGTGGTACGACAGCGGCCTGCTGACGCCGCTGCTGTGGCTGCTGGCGATCGAGTTCGGGCTGGCGGTGCTGTCGGACGTGCTGGGCCGGATCGTCGCGCTGGTTGATTCGCTGCTGTCGGAACTGTTCACCAACGCCACCAGCGTGCGCCTGATGGAACACGCGGCGACGCTGGACCTGGAGGACTTCGAGGACAGCGAACTGCAGGACCGCCTGGACCGCGCGCGGCGGCAGACCATGGGCCGCATGACCCTGATGAGCCAGCTGTTCGGCCAGGCCCAGGACGTGGTGACCATCCTCGCCTTTGGCGCCGGCCTGCTGGTCTACGCGCCGTGGCTGATCCTGCTGCTGGCAGTAGCCCTGATCCCGGCCTTCCTGGGCGAGGCGCACTTCAATGCGCTGAACTATTCGCTCAACTTCTCCTGGACGCCCGAGCGGCGCGAGCTGGAATACCTGCGGCAGACCGGCGCCAGCGTCGACACCGCCAAGGAAGTGAAGATCTTCGGGCTCAATCATTTCCTGATCGGCCGGTTCCGGGAGCTGTCGCAGCGTTTTTACGAGGCCAACCGCCGGCTGGCGATCCGGCGGGCGGGTTGGGGCAGCGTGCTCACCGCGCTGGGCACGCTGGGTTATTACGTCGCTTATGCCTACATCGCCTGGCGCACCGTGCGCGGCGAGTTCACCATTGGCGACCTGACCTTCCTGGCCGGGAGTTTCCGGCGCCTGCGGCAGCTCCTCGAAGGCCTGCTGGTCGGGTTTTCGCAGGTGGCGGGGCAGGCATTGTTCCTGGAGGACCTGTTCTCGTTCTTCGAGATCGAACCCGAGATCACGTCACCCGCCGATCCCCGGCCGTTCCCGTCGCCGGTGCGCGAGGGCTTCGTGTTCGAGGACGTGGGCTTCCGTTACCCGGGTGCCGAGCGCTGGGCGGTGCGGCATCTTTCCTTCACGCTCAAGGCCGGCGAAGTGCTGGCGCTGGTGGGCGAAAACGGCGCCGGCAAGACCACGCTGGTGAAGCTGCTGGCCCGGCTCTACGACCCCGACGAGGGCCGTATCCTGCTCGACGGCCACGACCTGCGCGACTACGACCTGGACGTGCTGCGGCAGAACATCGGCGTGATCTTCCAGGACTTCGTGCGCTACCACCTGACGGCCGCCGAAAACATCGCGGTCGGCCAGATCGAAGCCCGCCACGACCGCGACCGCATCGTCGAGGCCGCGCGCCGCAGCCTGGCCGACGAGGTCATCAGCAAGCTTCCCAAGGGCTACGACCAGGTGATCGGCAAGCGCTTCAAGAACGGCGTCGACCTGTCGGGCGGCGAATGGCAGAAAGTCGCGATCGCCCGCGCCTACATGCGCGATTCGCAGCTGCTGATCCTGGACGAGCCGACCGCGGCGTTGGACGCGCGCTCGGAGTTCGAGGTGTTCCAGCGTTTCAAGGAGCTCAGCGCCGGAAAGACCGCGGTGCTCATCTCGCACCGGTTTTCCAGCGTGCGCATGGCCGACCGCATCCTGGTCATGGCCGATGGCCAGGTGGAGGCGCAGGGCACGCACGAAGAACTGCTGGCCCAGGATGGCCGCTACGCGGAACTCTTCGAACTACAGGCCGCTGGCTACCGGTAGTCCTGTAGGAGGGCCTTCAGGCCCGAATCTCTTGGTGTGGAGC
>CAZXTV010000375.1:0-2199 GCA_964643705.1 uncultured Arenimonas sp.
GGCCGATCACGGTGTACTCCGGGTCCATGCCGTTGCTGAAGAAGAAGCTCAGGTTGGGCGCGAAGTCATCAATGTGCATGCCGCGTGCGAGGTAGTACTCGACGATGGTGAAACCGTTGCTCAGCGTGAAGGCCAGCTGCGAAATCGGGTTCGCCCCGGCTTCGGCGATGTGGTAGCCGGAAATGGACACCGAGTAGAAATTGCGGACCTTGTTGTCCACGAAGTACTGCTGGATGTCGCCCATCATGCGCAGGGCGAATTCGGTGCTGAAGATGCAGGTGTTCTGCGCCTGGTCTTCCTTCAGGATGTCGGCCTGCACGGTGCCGCGCACGGTGGCGAGCGTGTGCTTCTTGATGCGCTCGTAGGTCTCGGCGTCCACCAGCTGGTCGCCGGTGACGCCCAGCAGGCCCAGGCCCAGGCCTTCGTTGCCCTCGGGCACTTCGCCGCCGTATTCGGGGCGCTTCTTGCCTTCGAAGAACTTCTCGATCCTGGCGTGGGCATCGTCCCAGCGCTTCTGGTCTTCGCGCAGGTACTTTTCCACCTGCTGGTCGATGGCGGTGTTCATGAACATCGCCAGGATCATCGGCGCCGGGCCGTTGATGGTCATCGACACGCTGGTGGTGGGCGCGCACAGGTCGAAGCCCGAATACAGCTTCTTCATGTCGTCCAGGGTGGCGATGGAGACGCCGGAGTTGCCGATCTTGCCGTAGATGTCCGGGCGCTCGGCCGGGTCTTCGCCGTACAGCGTGACGCTGTCGAAGGCGGTGGACAGGCGTGCGGCCGGCTGGCCCTTGCTCAGGTAATGGAAGCGCCGGTTGGTGCGCTCGGGCGTGCCTTCGCCCGCGAACATGCGGATGGGGTCTTCGCCGGTGCGGCGGTAGGGGTAGACGCCGCCGGTGTAGGGGTAATAACCCGGCAGGTTTTCCTTGCCCAGGAAGACCAGCAGTTCGCCCCAGCTCTTGAACTTGGGCGCGGCGATCTTGGGGATCTTCTGGTGGCTCAGGGAGTCGCGGTAGTTCTCGACCTTGATGGCCTTGCCGCGCACGGTGTATTCGGTCACCTCGTCGGTGACCGACTTCAGGCGGTCGGGCCATTCACGCAGCAGGTTCACCGATTCGGCGCTGAGGGCTTTGACCGCGTCGTTGTAGCGCTGGCGAAGGGTGATCAGGCTGCGATCCAGGGCCACCTGCGGGGCCTGCGGGTTGTCGCCCGCCGCGGCGCCCTGGCGGCGCTCCCACTGGAACACCATCTTGCGGCGGTCGGGAATGCCCTGGCGGCGTTCACCGCAGTCGGGCCACTGGGCGGCGTCGCGCGTGCTGCCGGGGGAACCGGGCGTCGGCACCACCAGGTGGTGCGGGTCGTACAGGCCCAGGGCCTTGGGCATTTCCGGATCGCCCAACTCGCGCAGGGATTCCCAGTAGTGCTGTGCGCGCTCGGCGGCGTCGGCCTGCTTTTCGATGCTGTTGTTGACCTGGCGGCCCTGCTCGGCGATCTCGGCCAGGTAGCGGGTGCGGTTGCCGGGGATCAGGATGGTCGCGCGGGGGGATTTTTCGCCAACTTCGATGTTGGGCTTGAAGTCGCAGCGGGGGGAGGAAAAACCGGGGTCAGATTCGACTTTACCCGGCTTTCCCAGGTCGTTCGCCGCGTCGTCGCCGGAAAGTCGACTCTGACCCCGGTTTTTTTCGCGCAGCAGGCGGCAGAGGTTGGCGAACATCCAGGTGACGCCGGGGTCGTTGAACTGGGAAGCAATCGTCGGGTACACCGGCACGTCTTCGTCGGCCATCTTGAAGGCCGTGCGGTTGCGCTTCCACTGCTTGCGCACGTCGCGCAGGGCGTCTTCGGCGCCGCGTTTGTCGAACTTGTTCAGCACAATGAGTTCTGCGAAGTCGATCATGTCGATCTTCTCGAGCTGGCTGGGCGCGCCGAAGTCGCTGGTCATCACGTACATCGGGAAATCGACCAGGTCGACGATTTCCGAATCGGACTGGCCGATGCCGGCCGTTTCCACCATCACCAGGTCGTAGCCCTGGGCGCGCAGGAAGGCGATGCAGTCCTTGAGCACCGCATTGGTGGCCACGTGCTGGCGGCGGGTGGCCATGGAGCGCATGAATACGCGCGGGCTGCGCAGCGAGTTCATGCGGATGCGGTCGCCCAGCAGGGCGCCGCCGGTGCGGCGACGGGTGGGGTCGACCGAGATCA
>CAZXTV010000376.1:0-2196 GCA_964643705.1 uncultured Arenimonas sp.
GACGATGGCCTTCCAGGCGAGTTCGAGGCGGTCCCAGCGTTTGTCGCGGTCCATGGCGTAGTAGCGGCCGATGACCGTGGCCACGCGCACGTCGCCTTCGCTGCACAGGGCGTGCAGGCGTTCGAGGCTCGGCTCGGCCGAACGCGGCGGCATGTCGCGGCCGTCCAGGAACGCATGCACGGCGATGTCAGCCACGCCTTCGCGGCGGGCCAGTTCGATCATCGCGAACAGGTGGTCTTCGTGGCTGTGCACGCCGCCGGGGGACAGCAGGCCCAGTAGGTGCAGGGTGCCGCCGGCGGCCCGGGCGGCCCGGCACGCGGCCACCAGTTCGGTGTTGTCGAAGAAGCTGCCGTCTTCGATGGCCGCGTCGACGCGGGTGAGGTCCTGGTAGACGATGCGGCCGGCGCCGATGTTCATGTGGCCGACTTCGGAATTGCCCATCTGGCCCTCGGGCAGGCCCACGTGTTTGCCTTCGGTGTGCACCAGGGTGTGCGGGCAGTCGGCCAGCAGGCGGCGCCAGTTGGGCAGCCGGGCCTGGGCCAGGGCGTTGTCGGCGGGGTCTTCGCGGTGGCCCCAGCCGTCGAGGATCAGCAGCAGCAGGGGCTTGGGGCGGTTGAGGGCAGACAAGGCGGACTCCGGGACGTGTGGCACGGGCGAATTGTAGCCCCGGAGCGGATAGTCGGCCTGTCGGGCCTTTAAACCCCCGGCCCGGGGGGTGCATCAGACCCGGTACTTACCTAGGAGCCACGTCATGCGCATTCGTCCCCTCGCCGCCCTGATTACCCTTTCGCTGGCCCTGGCCACCGCGCCGGCCTTCGCCGCGCAGGACATCGACAAGATGAACGGCAGCGCCACCGCCGAGGCCGGTCGCGAGTACGGTTCGATTTCCACCTTGAATGGCAGCATCACGATCCGGGAAGGCGCCACGGTGCGCCACGCCGAAACCGTCAACGGTGCCATCACCGTCCAGGCCAAGGCGAAGGTCGGCGATGCCGAGACCGTCAATGGCGGCATCCGGCTCGAGGAGGGCGCCAGCGCCGGGGCAGTCGAGGTGGTCAACGGTGCCGTGAAACTGGGCCGCGACGCCCGCGTCGAAGGCAACGTGGAAGCCGTCAATGGCGGCGTGCGGGTGGAAGCTGGCGCGGTGATCGGCGGCAACGTCGAGAACGTCAACGGCGGCATCCACTTCAATGGCGCGCAGGTGGGTGGGCAGGTGGTGACCACGCACGGCGACATCACGCTTGAGGATTCGACCGTGCGCGGTGACCTGCGCGTGGAGAAGCCCAGCAGCAGCTGGTGGTCCACCAAGCGCAAGCGCATGCCGCGGATCGTGATCGGCGCCGGGTCGGTGGTGGGCGGCGAACTGCTGTTCGAGCGCGAGGTGGAGCTTTACGTGCACCCGGATGCGAAGGTCGGCAAGCAGTCCGGCGTTGCGCCGAAGATGATCAGCAGCCCGGATGCACCGCGGGCCGACTGACCCGACGTCCATGTAGGAGCGGCTTCAGCCGCGAAGCTCTTGCCTTTGGCAAGGTGAAGATTCGCGCCTGAAGGCGCTCCAAAAAACCGGGGTCAGAGTCGACTTTTTGGGTGCACTTGCTCCATCGCCCGAAAAGTCGACTCTGACCCCGGTTTTTTGGCGCTAGAATCGGGGTTTCCGTTCAGCTGGAGACCCCACGTATGAAACACACCCTGCTTTTTGCCGCCGCGGCGCTGGCCCTGTCGGCCTGCAGCCCGTCGCCGGAACCGGCGGCCGAGCCCGATGCCGCCGCCCCGGTCGCGACCCCCGCGCCGTCGGCCGACCACGGGTTTGGCCCCGAGATTTCCGCCGAAGACTTCGCCGCGCACGTGAAGGTTCTTTCCTCCGACGCGTTCGGTGGCCGCGCCCCGGGCACCCCGGGCGAGCAGATGACCGCCGACTACCTGGTCGCGCAGTTCGAGCGCCTGGGCCTGCAGCCGGGCAACGGCGATAGCTGGTTCCAGGACGTGGCGATGGTGGAAACCACCGCCGACGAATCCACGTCCAGCGCGAAGATCACGCTGGGTGGTGAAGACCGCCCGCTGGCCTTCGGCACGCAGATGGCCCTGGGCACCCGCACCGCCAAGCCTGAAGTTTCCGTCGACGCCAGTGAAATGGTGTTCGTGGGTTACGGCGTGAACGCGCCGGAGGCCGGCTGGAACGACTACGAAGGCCTGGAC
>CAZXTV010000377.1:0-2189 GCA_964643705.1 uncultured Arenimonas sp.
ACATCGGGACTGAAGTCCCTCCCACAGCAGGCCAAGACATCGGGACTGAAGTCCCTCCCACAAGGGTCCGAACTTCGTGAATGCGCTGGTTTTTGCGGCCGGCAAGGGCGAGCGCATGCGGCCGCTTACCGACACCACGCCCAAGCCGCTGCTGCCGGTACGCGGCAAGCCGCTGATCGTGTGGCACCTGGAAAAACTCGCGGCGCTGGGCGTGCACGAAGTGGTCATCAACACCTCCTGGCTGGCCCACGCTTTCGAGCCCGCGCTGGGGCAGGGCGACCGCTGGGGCCTGCGCCTGCACTATTCGCACGAAGGCCCCGAGCCGCTGGAAACCGGTGGCGGCATGCTGCACGCGCTGCCGCGCCTGGGCGACGAACCCTTCCTGGCGGTGAACGCCGACATCTGGTGCGACTACGACTTCGCCCGCCTGCCGCGCGAACCCACCGGCCTGGCCCACCTGGTGCTGGTGGACAACCCGCCGCACAACCCCGAAGGCGACTTCGCCCTGCTCGACGACGGCAGCATGCAGCCCGCCGGCGAACAGCGGCTCACGTTTTCCGGCATCGGCCTGTACCGGCCGGCGCTGTTCAACAACTGGCGCAGCGTCATCGGCGCCGCCGCCGGGGCCGAACTCGAGCCGCCGCGCTTCCGGCTCGCGCCGCTGCTGCGCGCCGCCATGCGGGCGGGCCAGGTGACCGGCGAACACCACCGCGGCGCCTGGACCGACGTCGGCACCCCCGAGCGCCTGGCCGCCCTGGGCTAGCCGTGGCCCCGTGGGAGGGACTTCAGTCCCGAAGCTTTTCGGGACTGAAGTCCCTCCCACGGAAGGAGCTGAACCGTTAGTCGGACCAGTGACTTCCTGTGACGTATGTCCTTGATCGGGCCAGCGAAATCGCCCCTAATGCCGGGATGTTCAAGGCCACCACCCGCTCCGCGCAGCTGATGCTCTGCCACGTCCTCGAGGGCGACCTGGCCGGCCTGCCCGCGCACGAGCGGCGCGAACAGTACCGCCGCCAGATCCAGCTGCTGCACGGGGCCATGAGCAAATTGCTGGTGGCGATGGCCGTGCTGGCGGCGCTGGTGTCGGTTTACGAAGCCTTCGTGCTGCCGGCCGTGCCTTCGCGGCTGGTGCTGCAGGCCGGCGGCGTCGCGCTGCTGGTGTGGATGGCGGTGCGCTACCGCAAGGTGGTGTCGATACGCCGGCGACGCGCCCTGGGCCTGGTGTTCCTGGCCCTGCTGCTGGCCTGCCTGGCCGTGCCGGCGATGGAATGGGCCGGTCCCTCGCTGCTGCCGCTGGCGGTGTTCCTGCTGTTGCCGGTCACCTGGCTGCCGTTGCTGGTGAAGCCGCACATCACCTTCGGCGGCCTGGCGCTGTGCAGCGCAGTGGTGCTGGCGCTGCTGATCGATTCGTCCGCGCCGGTCGGCGAGGCCAGGCTGTTCGGCTTTTATTACCTGCTAAGCACCGGTGCCGGGCTGGTGCTGCGCCGCGCCCGCAGCAACCTGGCCACGCGCATGGACAAGCAGGTCGAAACCCTGTGGCAGCGCGCCGTCAGCGACCCGCTGACCGGCCTGCTCAATCGCCAGGGCTGGCTGCAGCTTGCCGGCACGGCCATGGCCGAAGCCCTGCAACAAGGCCGGCAACCGGCGGTGCTGTTCATCGACGTCGACCACTTCAAGCGCACAAACGACGAACACGGCCACCTCACCGGCGACGAACTGCTGCGCGCCCTGGGCCAGGTCATCGACGCCCGCATCGGCCCGGGCGAATACAGCGCGCGCCTGGGCGGCGAGGAATTCGCCTGCCTGCTGCCCGATTCGTCGGTGGAGCGCGCCAGCAAGTTCGCCGAACGCCTGGCCAACGACTACCGCCAGCGCGCCCGCGAGTTTGGATCGACGCTGAGCATCGGCATCGCCACCCACGAATCCGGCAACGTACTCAACGACCTGCTGGCCCGCGCCGACGCCGCGCTTTACCAGGCCAAGCGCAGCGGCCGCGACCAGGTCGTGGTCAGCAACTAGCCCCGGACTCCTGGTGGGGCCTTCCTTGTGGGAGGGACTTCAGTCCCGATTGTCCGATCGGGACTGAAGTCCCTCCCACGGGGACCGTGGCAAGATGTTGGCCTCGCTTCCAAGGTCCGACATCCATGACCGAACTCGTCCCCGTCCTGCTTTCCGGCGGCTCCGGCACC
>CAZXTV010000378.1:0-2187 GCA_964643705.1 uncultured Arenimonas sp.
ATCGCCAGAACCAGGCCGCGGTTGTGTTCGGCCGCCGACACGCGCCGCGTGCCGAACAGCATCGCGAACAGGCCCATCGCCAGCGCCACGTACAGCGCACTGTCCTGCCAGGGCGGCGGCGCCAGCTCCGAGGCGCGCGTGAGCAGGCCGTAGCTCATCGCCACGGCTTTGAGCTGCAGCGCGATGTAGGGGACGATTCCCAGCACCGCCACGAAGGTGACCGCCGCCGCCAGCCAGGAACTGCGGCCCAGGCGGGTGGCGATCAGGTCGGCCAGCGAGGTCGAGTTGTGCTCGCGCGCCAGCCGCAGCAGCTTGAGCAGGAAACCAAAGCCCAGCAGGTAAAGCAGGATCGTGCCCAGGAAGGTCGGCGGGATCGCCCAGCCCGAACGCTGGGCCTGGGTGACCGTGCCGTAGAAGGTCCAGGACGTGCAGTAGACGGCCAGCGAAAGGCTGTAGACCGCGGGCCATTGTTTCTTCAGCAGTCCGGGACGACGTTCGGCCAGCAGCGCCGTGCCGAACAGCAGGCCCAGCCACAGCAGGCCGGCACCAATGACCAGCGGGTCGGTCAGCACGACCGCGCCCGGTTCACGGCATCGGGGCGCCCAGCGCGGTCAACGCCGCGGCCAGCCAGCGCAGCTGCGCGCCGTCGCGGGTGTCGTAGGCCTCGCCCGTGTAACCCCACCAGTCCCAGCATGCCTTTGGATTCAGCGGCAGGTAGCTTGATCGCACCTGAGGATACAGCACGGCCACGCGGTGCACGTCGGCCCAGCGGTTGAATCCGGCGTCGCGCACGAAGGCTTCGCCGACCTTGTCGGCGTTCTGCTGGCAGCCGTGGAAGGCCACCATGACGCCGCAGGCGGCGCCGGCCGCGCAGTCCGGGGGCAGGTAGAGGTAACCCGCCTCCGCCATGCTCGGGTCGAGGCCGGCCGGCGCGAACGGGGCCTGGTCGAAGCGACGCAGTTCACCCGCGGCTTCGGCGGGCGCATTGCCGGCGGGCTCGCCGAACAGGTGGGCCATCATGGTGCCGGCGGCGTCGAAGCCGCAGCGGCCGAGCCAGGGTTCACCGCCCAGGGTGCAGTCAACGCCCCTGTCGAGGGTCGGCAGCAGGTGCGGGAAGGCGCGGTCGGTATCGATCTCCACGCGCAGACCGCCGGCTTCGTCGGACAGGGCTTGGTAAACACCCGCCACCGAACCGGCCAGCGCCGGTGCCACGGTGGCGTCGTCGCGACCGTGCAGCACGTACACCACGTCGCCGGCCAGACCCGACAGCGGCGCCAGCTGGCCGGCCGCGGCGCGTTCGCGCACGCGTTCGGCCAGGCGCGCCGGATCGGGCAGGTAGGGTTTGGCTTCGATGCACGGCCCCAGCGCCGTTTCCAGCGAACCGCCGGCGCAGCCGTAGGGCGGCCCTGCCAGCAGCGCGGCGCCGCGCAGGCGGTCGGACCAGGCGAAGTGCGCCTGGCCGGCCATGATCGCGCCCGACGAAATGCCGGCCACTGCGATCCGGTCGGGATCGACCGTGATCGCCGGCAGCGGCGGCGGCGCTTCGGCGCTGCAACCGGCCAGGCCGGCCAGAAGCGCCATCGGAATAAAAACACGGGCCGCTTGCGCGGCCCGTTGGGAAAATTCCCGGGGAAACAGTGCCATCAGAACGCGTAGCGCGCCGACAGGCTGAACTGGCGCGGCGGACCGTAGAAGCCGGTCAGCACACCCAGCGCAGCGTTGATGTTGTAACCGGTGGTGCGGTATTCCTTGTCCGTGAGGTTGCTGCCCTGCAGCGAGAACGACCAGGGGCCGCCGGTGTCCCAGATCACGCCGGCGTTGAGCAGGCCGTAGCCGTCCTGGGTGATCGGCAGCGCTTCGCCGGCGGCGACGCGGAGTTGCAGCTCGACCAGGTCGAGCCCGGTCACCGCCTCGGTCACCGGATGCTCGACCTGCAAACGCGTGTTGACCTCGAGGAAGGTGATCGTCGCCGCACCGTCACGGTCGGCGCCGACCATGAACTCGACGGTCCCCGCTCCCTCGTAGCCGACGTGTCGCGCGAGCGCGACGGCCCCCTCGCACAGCGTCGTTCGCACCTCGTCGGAGATGCCCGCCGACGGCGACTCCTCGACGATCTTCTGATTGCGACGCTGGATCGAGCACTCACGTTCGCCCAGGTGGACCACGTTGCCGTGGCGGTCGCCCATG
>CAZXTV010000379.1:0-2180 GCA_964643705.1 uncultured Arenimonas sp.
CCTGGCGGGTGCAGGCCTGGGCGATGACCATCCCCACCAGCCTGGCGCTGCTGGAGTTCCAGCTGCGCCAGCGGCGGCCCGACCTCGCCCGCCAGGCGCTCGAGCGGGCGCAGGCCAAGGCGCCCGAGTCCTTGCCGACCCTGCTCGCGTCGGTGCGGGTCTTCATCGCCCAGGGCGACCTGGCCGCGGCCCGCACCGCGGCCACCCGGGCCGCGGGCGTGGCCGGCTACGATGCCGCGGCCCTGCTGCGCATCGGGCTGTTGCAGCTCGAGGCCGGGCATCCGGCCGGCGCGGCCCATGCCCTGGACAAGGCCCTGCAGCAGCGCCCGGACTTCTTGCCGGCGCTGGCGGCGCGGGCCGAGACCGACATCCGCCTGGGCGACTTGGCCCAGGCCGAGGCGCGTGCCCGCCAGGTGTTGGCCAAGGCGCCCCGGCTGGGCGTCGGCCACGCCCTGCTCGGCGATGTTGCGCTGGCCGGGGGCCGTCCCGATGACGCGTTACCGCATTTCCGCCGCGCCCAGGACGCCGAGCCCAGCAGCGCCAATCTGATGCGCCTGGTTTCGGTCCTGCCTGAAGCCGAAGGCCTGAACCTGCTGCGGGCCTGGCGCCGTGGCCATGAGAACGATCTCGTCGTGCTGCGCGCCATCGGCGACGCCGAGGCGCGGGCTGGTCGCTTCGACGCGGCCCGGGCGGCCTATTCGTCGCTGGCGGCGGCCGTGCCCCAGGAGGCCGAGGTGCTGAACAACCTGGCGAACCTGATGATCCTCGCCGGTGACCGGGGCGCGCTGGCGGTGGCCGAGCGGGCGCTGGCCTTGAAGCCGCAGGCGGCGCATATCGTCGGCACCGCCGGCTGGGCGGCCCACCACGCCGGCCAGAACGACCGCGCCCTGCAACTGCTGCGCGATGCCCGGCTGCGCGATCCGGCGAATCCCGACACCCGGTATTTCCTGGCCGTGGTGTTGGCCGAAACGGGGCGCCGCGACGAGGCGCGCAGCGAACTCGACGCGGCGCTGCAGGGGGGCACCACGCATGCCAGCGCGGCGCGCACCCTGCGCGCCCGGCTGCCATGATCGCCGCCGGGCCCGCGAACCGGGGATGGCCGACAGCTGTCGCGTCTCCTTACACTGTGCCCAAGCCAGGTCAGAAAACCGCATGCATGTCGTTGATTGCCAAGGAGTTTTCTGAGTTGGCGCGGAATCTGCTTGCCTCCGGGTAACCGGGCTTGTTCCGGATGAATTGCACGATTGAATCAGGGTCCGTCATGAAAATTCGACACGCCATCATTGCCGCCGCCATCGCCAGTCTGGCGGGCCCCGCCGCTTGGGCGCAGTCGACCTGGGCCGTCCGCACCACCTCCAATGGCGGCACCTGCGCGCAGAATTCCGCCAACTCGGACAGCTACGGCAACAGCTATGGCTGCACCAGTGCCACGGCTGGCGGCAATACCCAGGCCGGTGCGTCGATGGACATTTCGGCCTGGTCGAACGACCGTGGGACGGGTACCGACGGCATCACGTACGCCGGCAGCCAGTGGGCCAATGCCCACATCTCGGTCCAGGGCACCTCGGGGTTCGGCGGCGCCAGCCGGCTCGAAGGCATCGCCATCAATTCGCCCGATCACGCCTTCGACTCGATCAAGCCCGGCACCTTCGACATGGTGCTGGTCGCTTTCGACACCGACGTGGTGCTGAGCCAGTTCGGGTTTGGCTGGACGGGCAAGGAGAAGTACGACTCCGATTGCGACGGTATTTCCAACAACGGCACGGGCACGGTCCAGTGCGATTCCGACGTCATCGTCATGCGCTGGGACGGCGCCACCGGCCCGAGCATGAGCAACACCGGTACCGCCAGCAAGGGCGGTAAGGACGGCCTGAACAGCACGATCGGCGGCAGCGGCTGGAACTTGGTCAATCAGTTTTCGGACACGGCGAAGAACAACGTCTACAACACCGGGGCCAGCCTGACCCAGGGCTCGAGCTATTGGCTGATCGCCGCCTACAACTCGACGATGGGCACCCAAGGCTGGACCGACTACAACGACGCCTTCAAGCTCAACTTCCTGAAGACCGACAACTACACCTGCCCGGGCGGTGGTAAGCAGCAGCCCGGCGGCGGATGCGGCAACAACAGCCAGGTCTCGGAGCCGGGCTCGATCGCCTTGGCCGGCTTGGCCCTGGCCG
>CAZXTV010000380.1:0-2175 GCA_964643705.1 uncultured Arenimonas sp.
AGCGCCGGGTCCAGGTCGTCGTAAAGGGCCAGGGCGCCGGCGTTGACGATGCCCATGTCCATGCCGGCGCCGATGGCGTGGTACAGGAACACGGCGTGGATGGCCTCGCGCACGGCGTTGTTGCCGCGGAACGAAAACGACACGTTCGAGACACCGCCCGAGACGTGGCATTCCGGGAAGCGCTGCTTGAGTTCACGCGCGGCTTCGATGAAGGCCACCGCGTAGGAATCGTGTTCCTCGATGCCGGTGGCGATGGCGAAGATGTTGGGGTCGAAGATGATGTCTTCGGGCGCCAGGCCCGCCTGGCCGACCAGCAGTGCGTGCGCGCGGCTGCAAATGGCGACCTTGCGCTCGAAGGTGTCGGCCTGGCCCTGTTCGTCGAAGGCCATCACCACCACGGCCGCGCCATGGCGGCGGGCTTCGCGGGCCTGGGCCAGGAAGGCGGCTTCGCCTTCCTTCATCGATATCGAATTGACGATGGCCTTGCCCTGCACGCATTTAAGGCCGGCCTCGATCACGCTCCACTTGGAGCTGTCGATCATCACCGGCACCCGGGCGATGTCGGGTTCGGCGGCGACCAGGTTCAGGAAGCGTGTCATCGCCGCTTCGGCGTCGAGCATGCCTTCGTCCATGTTGACGTCGATCACCTGGGCGCCGTTTTCGACCTGCTGGCGGGCCACGGCCAGGGCGTCGTCGTAGCGGTTTTCCAGGATCAGCTTCTTGAACTGGATCGAACCGGTGACATTGGTGCGCTCGCCGACGTTGACGAAATTGGTGTCGGGCGTGATGACGAAGGGCTCCAGGCCCGCCAGGCGGGTATGGGCGGGCAGGGTGGGCAGTTCGCGCGGGGGCAGGCCGCGCACCGCTTCGGCGATCGCCGCGATGTGCCCGGGCGTGGTGCCGCAGCAACCACCCACGAGGTTGAGCAGGCCGGCTTGCGCGAACTCGCGCAGGATGCCGGCGGTTTCTTCCGGGCCTTCGTCGTAGCCACCGAAGGCATTGGGCAGGCCGGCGTTGGGATGGCAGCTGACGTACGTATCGGCGACCTGGGACAGCATGTCCACGTGCGGGCGCAGGTCGCGGGCGCCCAGGGCGCAGTTCAGGCCCACCGACAGCGGCCGGGCGTGGCGCAGCGAATACCAGAAGGCTTCCGCGGTCTGGCCCGACAGCGTGCGGCCGCTGCGGTCGGTGATCGTGCCCGAGATCATCACCGGCAGGCGCGCGCCCAGGGATTCGAACAGCACGTCGATCGCGTACAGCGCCGCCTTGGCGTTGAGCGTGTCGAACACGGTTTCGACCATCAGGATGTCGGCGCCGCCCTCGACCAGGCCGCGCGCGGCGACCGTGTAGTCGGCCACCAGCGCGTCGAAGCTGGTGTTGCGGTAGCCGGCGTCTTCGACCTTCGGACTGATCGACGCGGTACGGCTGGTCGGCCCCAGCACGCCCGCTACCCAGCGCGGCCGGCCCGGGTCGGCGGCTTCGGACCGGGCGGCGCATTCGCGGCCCAGGCGCGCCGCCTCGCGGTTGAGCTCCGGCACCAGGTCCTCGAGGCCGTAGTCGGACTGCGACACCGCCGTCGAGTTGAAGGTGTTGGTCTCGATGATGTCGGCGCCGGCGTCCAGGTAGGCCTGGTGGATGCCGGCGATGACGTCCGGGCGCACCAGGGTCAGCAGGTCGTTGTTGCCCTTGAGGTCGCGCGGCGAGTCGGCGAAACGTTGGCCGCGGTAGTCGGCCTCGCCCAGTTCGTGGCGCTGGATCAGCGTGCCCATGGCGCCGTCGAGCACCAGGATGCGTTCGCCAAGCGCCTGCAGAAGCTGCGCGGTGCGCGCGGGGTCGTGCCAGGGCAGCTGGCTCATGGCTTGCGCGCCAGCAGGGTCAGCACTTCGAAGTGGGGCGGGCGTTTTTCTCGGGTCACCGCTTCGCAGACCGTCACTTCAAGCCCAGCCTTTTCCGCGTGCCGGCGCAGGTCCTTCACCGTGAAGCCCAGGTTGACGTGGCCGTAGGGGGTGACGGCGGCGCGGTGCTCGTGTTTGCCCAGGCAGGTGGCGACGAGGCGGCCACCGCGGCGCAGTACCCGGCCGGCTTCCGCGATGGCCAGGCCCGGGCGTTCGGCGTAGGTGAGGGCATGCATCAGCAGCACCAGGTCGAACTGCGCCGCAGGGAAGTCCAGGGCCT
>CAZXTV010000381.1:0-2171 GCA_964643705.1 uncultured Arenimonas sp.
TAGGCCGAAAACCGCGGCGAGCTGGCCAGCACGCCGATCGAGCTGATGTTCACCACCTGGCCCCTGCGGCGCTGGGTCATGGCCGGCAGGAAACCCATGATCAGGCGCAGGCAGCCGAAGTAGTTCAGCTGCATGGTGCGCTCGTAGTCGTGGAAACGGTCGTAGCTCAGCTCGACCGAGCGCCGGATGGACCGGCCGGCGTTGTTGACCAGGATGTCGACCGCCTTGTGTTCGGCCAGCACGTTGGCGACGAGCTTGTCGCAGCTGTCGAGCTCGGCCAGGTCGCAGGTATAGGCCCAGCACTTGCCGCCCGCCGCGAGAATCTCGTCCCGGGTGCGGAAGAGCTCTTCTTCGCCGCGCGCCACGATGATCACCTTGGCGCCGGCGTCGGCCACCTTGATCGCCGTGGCCTTGCCGATGCCCGAGGAGCCGCCGGTGATCAGCACCACCTTCCCGGACACGTGGCCACGCAGGGTGCGGTCCACGAAGAGGTCGGGGTCGAGGTGGCGTTCCCAATAATCCCAGATGCGCCAGGCGTAAGAGTCGAGATCGGGCACGGAGATCTTGCTGCCCTTGAGCGCGCGCTCGACCACGCGGGTGTCGAACCTGGTCGGATAGGTGATGAAGGACAGGGTTGCCGGCGGCAGCTTCAGGTCACGCAGCAGCATTGCCGTGAAACGCTTGACCGGCGGCAGGTTGGTGACCGCGTTGCGCACCGCGCCCGGCACCACCGCCAGCATGCGGGCGTCCAGGCGCATGGTCATCTCGGGCGCGTGCGCGGCGCGGCAGAAGGTATTCATCAGCTCGCCGAAGCGCTTGGGCTCGGGATCGACCAGGTGGAAACACTGGCCGTCGAGGCCGCGCTTGTGGGCGATGTGGTCCATGGCGTCGGCGACGAAGTCGACCGGCACCACGTTGATGCGCCCGCCTTCGATGCCCAGGGTCGGCACCCACTGCGGCAGGGCCTGGCGCATCTTCTTGACCAGGGTGAACAGGTAGTACGGGCCGTCGATCTTGTCCATTTCACCGGTCCTGGAATGGCCGATGACCATGGACGGGCGGTAGATCCGGAACGGCACCTGGCACTCCTTGCGCACGATGCCTTCGGACTCGTGCTTGGTGCGCAGGTAGGGGTCGCGCAGGCCTTCGGCCTCCTCGAACATGTCCTCGCGGAACACGCCCGGGTACAGGCCGGCGGCGGCGATCGAACTGGTGTGGTGGAAACAGCCGGCCTTGATGGCCGCCGCCAGCTCGATGGCGTGGCGGGTACCGTCGATGTTGGCCACCTGCTGGGAGGCGGCGTCGGCGGACAGGTCGTAGATGGCGGCCAGGTGGAAGAAGTGCTTCACCTTGCCCGACAGGGCCTTCACCTTGGCCGGTGCCAGGCCGAGTTTGGGCTTGGACAGGTCGCCGGTGACCAGGACGATGCGCTTGCGGTCCCAGCCCATCGAGGTGGCGATCGCTTCGAGCTTCTTTTCCGAGCCCTTGCGCACCAGCACGTGGATCGTGCCCTTGCGCTTGAGCAGGTTGCTGACCAGGTAGCGCCCGATGAAACCGGTGGCGCCCGTAACGAAATAAGACATGACCTCTCCCCTGCCCTTGACCCCGGGACCGGCCAAGGCGGCCGGCGATGTGGCTAAGTTGCCAGAGCCCGGCGCGGGCGGCAAACCCCGCGTTGAACTTCAATTGAACTTCCCTTGGGGCCGTGTTATCACCGGGGCTTCGATTGCGGGGATCCAAGACGATGGCCGACCTGAAAACCGACTTCCAAAATGCCGCCAAGGACGTGATGGACCTGCCCGAGCGGCCCGACAACGACACCATGCTGCGCCTGTACGCGCTGTACAAGCAGGGCTCGGAAGGCGACGTCAGCGGCCCCAAGCCCGGTTTTTTCGACTTCGTCGGCACCGCCAAGTACGAGGCCTGGGAAAAGCTGGCCGGCATGAAGCAGGAGGAAGCCATGAAGAAGTACGTGGCCCTCGTGAAGACGCTTCGCGGCTGACGCCGCCCGATGGCCAGGCAGACCCGCCAGCGCATCCTCGATGCCTCCCTCGCCATGTTCAACGAACAGGGCGAGCCCAACGTCACGACCAACCACATCGCCGACGAGCTGGAAATCAGCCCGGGCAACCTCTACTACCACTTCCGCAACAAGGACGACATCATCGAGC
>CAZXTV010000382.1:0-2158 GCA_964643705.1 uncultured Arenimonas sp.
TACCCTATGTCAGTAGGCGAAGGAAGCCAAGGCGCGCACCCGCTCAAGGTGGGCGGGCAGCTGCATGCGCAGTTCGGCAAGGGCCAGGGCTTCGCGGGCCTTGGCGCGGGCCGCGGCGGCGAGTTCTTCGTTGCCCAGCGAGGCCAGCGTATGCAGGGCCTTCATCAGCCTGCAGCTGATTTCGATCGACGCGGCGCCGTCGCGGGCGATGGCGGTGAACGCATCCTCGACCAGGTCGGCAAGGCAAAGTTCGGGAACCTGCACCAGGGGGAATTCGGGGCTCTCACTGTCGGGCGCCGTGCGCACCCATTGCACGAAGATGCGCACCAACCGCCCGGTCACGTCGATGGCGGTGCCAGGGTCGTTGACCGCCGGCGACAGGGCGCGGCCGGCGATTTCCGAAAGCACCACCAGGCCAAAGCGCGGATCGTGCTCGAACTCCCGGCTTCGCTCCAGGTGGAAGGCCGAACGCAGGGACCGGGCGACTTCCCCGGGCAGTTCGCCCGCGGCGCCGGCCACGTGCATCAGCGCCCGTCCGGGCACCATGAAGCTGCCGGGCAGGGCGGCCACTTCGACAATGAGCTGGTTTTGTTTCGCGCAGTCCTGCAGCGCCTGCATGTCGATGTCGCAGACATAGGCGACCTCTTCGGCCTCCACCGGCAAGGCCCCCGGCACCAGCCCGGTGGCCGGGACGCCGCCGCGCCGGGGCGACTTGCGATAGCGACGCATGGCCGCGCACGTTGCCTGCTCGGCCCGTTCGTTGGTGTTGCCCTGGCGACCCAGCCGGGCGATGCGGTCGACCCAGCGCACGAAGGTCAGGATCACCAGGGCGAAGACCACCGCCGTCTCGATGAACAGCACGAAGCGCCCGACGGTGTCGAAGCTGCTGTTCTCCACCGCCACCAGCCCGACCACGCCGAAGATGAAGGCGCCGACGAAGATCGAATAGGCGTTCCGGGAGCTGTCGTCGGCCAGCACCAGCGGGAAGGAGCGCGGCGAGGAGTTGTTGCTGGCCGAGGCATAGGCCGAAACCATCGCGCCGGCGGCGAAGATGGCGATCACCAGCATGCTCGAAGCCATGATCGACAGCAGGGTTTCGATGGATCGCGCCGAGATTTCCGGCGGATCCTTCATCACCCATTCGGCGTCGAGCATCCAGGCCAGGCCCACTCCCAGGACCGACAGCAGGCAGGCGAACAGCGGCTTGGCCCAAAGCCGCTGCTGCAGGTCAAGAAAGAGCTTGCGAAGCTTGGTGATCACCCCGCCATCAATCGCGCGACTGCAGCTTGGCGAGCAGGCGCAGGATTTCCAGGTACAGCCAGATCAGGGTGACGGTCAGGCCGAAGGCGCCGTACCACTCCATGTACTTGGGCGCGCCGGCTTCGACGCCGGACTCGATGAAGTCGAAATCCAGCACCAGGTTCAGGGCGGCGATGACCACCACGAACAGGCTGAACAGGATCCCGAAGGTGCCGGACTGGTGGATGAAGCCCATGCCCTGGAAACCCATCAGCTGGGCGCCGATCTGCACCACGTAAAGCAGCATGATGCCGCCGGTGGCGGCGACCACGCACAGCTTGAAGTTTTCGGTGGCCTTGAACAAGCCGCTCTTGGAGGCCAGCAGCAGCGCGGCCAGCACGCCCATGGTCAGCATCACCGCCTGCATCACGATGCCGGGGAAGCGGGCTTCGAACCACACCGAGACGGTGCCGACGAACAGACCCTTCACCAGCGCATAAAGCGGCGCCGTCACCGGTGCCCAGGTCTTCTTGAAGACGGTGACCAACGCCAGCGCAAGGCCGCCCAGCATGCCGCCCCAGAGGTAGGGCATCATCGCCGGCAGGCTTTCCGGGCCGGTGTACATGTTCCAGGTATAGGCGGCCGAGGCGACCACCAGCAGCAGCAGGAAGCCGGTCTTGTTGACCGTGCCGTTGAGCGTCATCACCTGGCTGGCGTCGCGGGACACGAGGTCGCCGCTGCCGACGTCGAGGAAGGTGTTTTGGTTCAGGGCGGGATTGCCGCTGCGCATGGCTGGCTCCGGGAAGGGGTCGGGACTGCGGCCGATGCTACCGGAGCGCGGGCCGCGACCGCCAGTTCACGGGCCGGGGGTTTCGCCCCGGCGTCGCCAGAAGTGGTCGAGCACCGCCGCGGTGCCCTT
>CAZXTV010000383.1:0-2157 GCA_964643705.1 uncultured Arenimonas sp.
CACGGCTACCTGCTCAGCAGCTTCCTGTCGCCGGTCACCAACCGGCGCACCGACGCCTGGGGTGGCTCGCTGGAAAACCGCGCACGCTTCCTGGTCGAGGCCGTGCGCGCGGTGCGCAAGGCGGTGGGTCCGGACTTCCCGGTGTCGGTGAAGCTCAATTCCGACGATTTCCGCAAGGGCGGCTTCAGCCATGCCGACTGCCTGGGCGTGGTCGAACTGCTCAATGCCGAGCGCGTGGACCTGCTGGAGATCTCCGGTGGCAACTACGAACAGCCGCGCCTGCTGGGGATTGCCGGCCGGGACGACGACGCGGTGCAGGTACGCCCGAGCACGCGCGTTCGCGAAGCCTAGTTCCTTGACTACGCCGCCGCGATCCGCCGGGTCGCCAGCATGCCGCTGATGGTCACCGGCGGGTTCCGCAGCCGCACCGGCATGGAAGCGGCCCTGGCCAGTGGCGATACCGACATGATCGGCATCGCCCGGCCATTCTGCACGCATCCCGACGTGGCCCGTCGCCTGCTGCAGCGCGAAATCGACACCCTGCCGGCCTTTGAACACCAGCTGTACCTGCGCGCCCGCGGCTGCCTTTCGCCGGCCAGCCCCTGGCTGCTGGCGAAGATGGTCAATGTGCTCGGGGCCCAGGGCTGGTATTACCAGCAGATGTACCGGCTTGCCGACGGCCGGGGTGCCGACCCTGGCCGCGGCATGCTGCGCTCCTTCATGCGTTATTGGTGGAACGACCTGAGCAAGGCTGCCGCGCTGCGGCGCCAGGAGTAGGAAGATGACCCACGATCCGATGCATGGCGACGAGCCCCTGACCGACGAAGCCGTGGTCGCGGCCACCCGGGAGTGGCTGGAAAAGGCCGTGATCGGCCTGAACCTGTGCCCCTTCGCCAAGGCGGTGCACGTTAAGCGGCAGGTCCGCTACGTGGTCAGCCAGGCGACCGACGAAGAAGGACTGCTCGACGACCTGCTGCACGAACTTCAGCTGCTGGCCTCGGCCGAGCCGGGCGACGTCGAGACCACGCTGGTCGTGCATCCTTACGTGCTGCGCGATTTCCTGGACTACAACGATTTCCTGGACATCGCCGACGCCGCGGTGGAAGAACTCGAGCTCGATGGCGTGCTGCAGGTGGCGAGTTTCCACCCGCACTACCAGTTCGCCGGAAGCGCGCCCGACGACATGGCCAATTTCAGCAACCGATCGCCCTTCCCGACGCTGCATCTGCTGCGCGAGGACAGCGTGGACAAGGCAGTGGCCGCCTTCCCGGAAGCCGACCGCATCTACGAAACCAACATCGGGACCCTGCGCCAGCTGGGCCCCGAAGGCTGGCGGGCGCTCTGGCGCAAGTAGCGCCTCAGAAGGCCTCGGCGGGCATCGCCATCAGGCTGGGCGCACCGGCGCGGGCCTCGCGGAAACGCTGTTCGACTTCGGGCAGCAGCCAGGCGAAATAAAACCGCGCCGTGGCGATCTTCGCCGCGTGGAAACCGTCGTCCTTGCCGATTGCCAGCGCCGCCATGCGTGCCCACAGCCAGGCGAAACACAGGTGCCCGGTGATGCGCAGGTAAGGCACCGCCGCGGCGCCGACTTCGTTGGGGTCGGCCTTGGCCCTGGCACCGATGTCCTGGGTCAGGGTCGCCGTGTCGGCCAGCAGTTTCGCCAACGGTGCGGTGAACTCGGCCATCTCCGGGCGACCGGCGTTTTCCTTCAGGAAGGCCTGCACCAGCGCGGCGAAGCGGCCGAACTTGGCGCCGCCGTCCATCAGCACCTTGCGGCCCAGCAGGTCCAGCGCCTGGATGCCGTTGGTGCCTTCGTAGATCATGTTGATGCGCGCGTCGCGCACGAACTGGTCCATGCCCCATTCGCTGATGTAGCCGTGGCCGCCCAGCACCTGCTGGCACAGGGTCGCGGTTTCCCAGCCGTTGTCGGTCAGGAAGGCCTTCACCACCGGCGTCAGCAGCGCCATCAGTTCGCTGGCTTCCTCGCGCACGGCCGGATCCGGATGGTCGTGCTCGCGGTCAAGCAGCAGCGCGGTCCAGGTGGCCAGGGCGCGACCGCCTTCGTTGTACGCGCGCGCGGTAAGCAGCATGCGACGCACGTCCGGGTGCACCAGGATCGAATCGGCGGGTTTGTCCGGCGACGCCGGGCCGGTGGCC
>CAZXTV010000384.1:0-2156 GCA_964643705.1 uncultured Arenimonas sp.
CGACGCACAGGGAAGTGCTAGTGCCGCGGGAGGCAGGACGCCGGGAGCGGCCGACGCACAGGGAAGTGCTAGTGCCGCGGGAGGCAGGACGCCGGGAGCGGCCGACTCCACGGGCAATTGCCGCGCCGAGGACGAGCGCCGCGACGCCCTGCGCATCGCCGGCCTGCTGGGCATACCCTTCCACAACCGCAACTTCGCCGCCCAGTACTGGCGCGACGTCTTCCAGCACTTCCTGGACGAATACCGCGCCGGGCGCACGCCCAACCCGGACGTGCTGTGCAACCGCGAAATCAAGTTCCGCACCTTCCTGGACGAAGCCCGGGCCCTGGGCGCCGAGGCCATCGCCACCGGCCACTACGCCCGGGTTGAACAACGCGGTGGGCGCTGGGCGCTGCTGCGCGGCGTCGACACCGGCAAGGACCAGAGCTATTTCCTGCACCAGCTGGGCCAGGATCAGCTGGCCGCCACGCTGTTCCCGATCGGCCACCTGCCCAAGTCCGAGGTGCGCCGGCTTGCCGCGGAGGCCGGGCTGCCGACCGCGGCGAAAAAGGACTCCACCGGCATCTGTTTCATCGGCGAGCGCGATTTCCGCGAATTCCTGGGTCGCTACCTGCCCGCCAGCCCCGGCGAGATCCGCGATCCCGACGGGGTGGTCGTCGGTGAACACGCCGGCTGCTGGTATTACACCCTGGGCCAGCGCGAAGGCCTGCACATCGGCGGCATCCGGGGACGGGCGGCCGCACCCTGGTTCGTCGTGGCCAAGGACGTGGTCGCGAACGTGCTGGTCGTGGACCAGGGCAGCGACAGCCCCTACCTGCTTTCGACCCGGCTGCGTTCCGAGCCGGCGCACTGGGTCGCCGGTGCCCCGGAGGCCACGCGCTTCGAGTGCACCGCCAAGACCCGCTATCGCCAGGACGACCAGCCCTGCAGCGTGGAGGTGGACGCGGACGGCTCGCTTTCCGTAGCCTTCGCCTCCCCGCAGCGCGCGGTGACGCCCGGCCAGTCCGTGGTCTTCTACCGGGCCGACCAATGCCTGGGTGGCGCCGTCATCGCCGCCACCAATGCCCCCCTGGAAAGGAAAACCGCCCCACCATGAAGGATCGTGCCCTCGCCCTTGCCGGCCTGCTCCAGGCCGTGCAGCTGGTGCAGCAGATGGCCCAGACCGGCCAGGCGGAATCGCCGTCGCTGGCGGCCAGCATCGACAGCCTGTTCCGCTTCGACGCCGAATCGCCCGAAGCCGTCTTCGACGGCGCGCCCAAGCTGCGACCCGGCCTCGAACGCCTCATGGGCCAGCTCGAGGGCGGCGCCGGCCGCGACGCGGCCCTGACCCGCATGGCGATGACCGTGCTGCACCTTGAGCGCAAGTTCATCAGCCACCAGCGGGCGCCCGGCGCTGTGCACGAGGGGCTCGAGGAAATCGCCCGCCAGCGCGAGCACTTCGGGCCGGCCCACCCCACCGTGCTGGCGCGGCTGGGCGAGCTGTACGCCAATGAAGTCTCGCCGGTGGGCCCGCGCGTGCTGGTGCAGGGCAATCCGGTCTACCTGGGCCAGCCCGACGTGGTCGGCGAGGTCCGCGCGACCCTGCTGGCGGCCCTGCGTGCGGCGGTGCTGTGGCGCCAGCTCGGCGGCAGCTACTGGGACTTCCTGGTCGGGCGCCGCGCCCTGGCCCAGGCCACCCGGGAATGGCTTGAAGCCACGGCCTGAAGGCAGTGCGCAGCGGCAGCGGCCCGGACGGGAGGGTACGGTTTCGGGCATAATACTGGGCTAACCAGCCCCCGGAGCCTGTCCATGAGCGACTCCTTCGCCACTCGCGACCAATTGGCCGTCAACGGCAAGTCCTACACCTTCTACAGCCTCGAAAAGCTGGGCCAGCGCTTCGACCTCAAGCGCCTGCCCTACTCGATGAAGATCCTGCTCGAAAACCTCCTGCGCTGCGAAGACGGCGGCATGACGGTGGGCAAGGAACACATCGAAGCCGTGGCCACCTGGGACGCGAAGAAGGAGCCGGAGACCGAAATCGCCTTCATGCCCGCGCGCGTGGTGCTGCAGGACTTCACCGGCGTGCCCTGCGTGGTCGACCTGGCGGCGATGCGCGACGCGATGAAGTCGCTCGTCGGCGACCCGCGCAAGGTGAACCCGCTTGTGCCATGCGACCT
>CAZXTV010000385.1:0-866 GCA_964643705.1 uncultured Arenimonas sp.
CGGCCACGATCGTCGCCGCCGTGCTGCTGGCGGTGGTCACGCTGCCGCTGCTGATCACGCCGCTGCGCCAGGCCGTGATCACCAAGACGCTGCTGGGCATCTACCGGAAGATGCTGCCCAAGCTCTCGGAAACCGAGAAGACCGCGCTTGACGCCGGCACGGTGGGCTTCGAGGGCGAGCTGTTCTCGGGCATGCCCAAGTGGAATGAGCTGCTGGCCCAGCCCAAGCCCGAGCTCACCGCCGAAGAGCAGGCCTTCCTCGACGGCCCGGTCGAGGAGGTCTGCCGCATGACCAACGACTGGGAAATCACCCACGTCCGCAACGACCTGCCGCCCGAGCTGTGGGAGTTCCTGAAGAAGAACAAGTTCTTCGGCATGATCATCCCGAAGGAGTACGGCGGCCTGGGCTTCTCGGCGCTGGCCCACCACAAGGTGATCCAGAAGCTGGCCTCGATCTCGGCCACGCTCAGCTCCACCGTCGGCGTGCCCAACTCGCTCGGCCCGGCCGAACTGCTGCTGCACTACGGCACCAAGGAACAGAAGGACCACTACCTGCCGCGGCTCGCCGACGGCCGCGAAGTACCGTGTTTCGCGCTTACCGGCCCCTTCGCCGGTTCCGACGCGACCTCGATCCCCGACTTCGGCATCGTCTGCGAAGGCGAGTGGAACGGCGCCAAGGTGCTGGGCGTCAAGCTGACCTTCGACAAGCGCTACATCACGCTGGCGCCGGTGGCTTCGGTGATCGGCCTTGCCTTCCGCCTGCACGACCCCGACAAGCTGCTGGGCGAAGAATCCGACCGCGGCATCACCCTGGCCCTGGTCCCGCGCGACACCCCCGGCCTGGAAGTCGGCCGCCGCCACTTCCCG
>CAZXTV010000385.1:876-2156 GCA_964643705.1 uncultured Arenimonas sp.
GCTCAACTGCGCCTTCCAGAACGGCCCGGTGCGCGGCAAGGAAATCTTCCTGCCGCTGAGCCAGCTGATCGGTGGCGAAGACTACATCGGCGCCGGCTGGCGCATGCTGGTCGAGTGCCTCAGCGTCGGCCGCGCGATCACCCTGCCGTCCACGTCCTCGGGCGCGTCCAAGCTGGCCGCGGTCGTCACCGGCGCCTACGCGCGCGTGCGCAAGCAGTTCGGCCTGTCCATCGGTCGCTTCGAGGGTGTTGAAGAAGCCCTGGCACGCCTGGCCGGCCACGCCTACGCCTGCGCCGCGCTGTCGCAGTCCACCGCCGCCGCCGTCGACCGCGGCGAAAAGCCGGCCGTGCCTTCGGCCATCGCCAAGTACCACACCACCGAACTGGCGCGCGCCTGCGCCACCGACGCCATGGACATCCATGCCGGCAAGGGCGTCATCCTGGGCCCGATGAACTACCTGGGCCGCGGCTGGCAGGCGGCGCCGATCTCGATCACGGTCGAGGGCGCCAACATCATGACCCGTTCGCTGATGATCTTCGGCCAGGGCGCCATCCGCTGCCACCCGTGGGTCCTGAAGGAAATGCAGGCGGCGATGCTGCCCGACCGCGAACAGGCCGTGCGCGAATTCGACGCCAACCTGTTCGGCCACATCGGTTTCGCGATTTCCAACGCCGTTCGCAGCTGGGTGCTGGGCCTGTTCGGTTCGCGCATCAGCAAGGCGCCCGGTGACGCCTACACCCGTCGCTACTACTGCAAACTCAACCGCTACTCGGCCAACCTGGCCCTGGTGTCCGACACCTCGATGCTGCTGCTGGGCGGCAAGCTCAAGTTCAAGGAAAAGCTGTCGGGCCGCCTGGGCGACGTGCTGAGCCAGCTCTACATCGCCAGCGCGATGCTCAAGCGCTACGAGGACGAAGGTCGCCCGGCCGCGGAACAGCCGCTGCTGGCCTGGGCCTTCCACGACTCGGTGCACAAGATCGAACTGGCCCTGTCGGGCGCGCTGCGCAACTTCCCGATCCGTCCGGTCGGCTGGCTGCTGTGGCTGCTGGTCTTCCCCTGGGGCCGTCGCGCCCAGGCCCCGAGCGACCGCCTGGGCCGTCGCGCCGCGGCGCTGCTGATGTCGCCCTGCGACGCGCGTGACCGCATGGCCCACGGCACCTTCCTGACGCCCTGCGCGAACAACCCGGCGGGCCGCATCAACAGCTACCTGCCCAAGGTGATCCTGGCCGAGCCGGTGGAGCGCAAGTTCCTCAAGGCGCTCAAGAACAGCGACATCGAAG
>CAZXTV010000386.1:0-2146 GCA_964643705.1 uncultured Arenimonas sp.
CCTGGTCAGCTCCCCGGTCTGGAAGGCCAAGCTGCGGCTGCATGCCGATGCCCTGCTGGGCGCGGCGGCCGCGGCCGGGCTCAAGGCCAGGACGCTGGTGGTGAAAGTGGTTGCGCCGGAACCCGCCGTCCCCGTGGGGACCGGAACACCGAAACCACTCTCCGAGGCAGTCCGCGATTCACTGCGGGCCACCGCCCTGTCGGTGTCTGATCCGGGATTGCGTGACCAGCTTCTGCGGCTGGCTGCGTCACCCCGGAACAAGGCCGACGGGGCATGATGCCCGCGCAGGCGGGGCATGTCGTTAACCTGGGGTTAAACGATCGTTAAAGAGTGTGAAGCAGGTCTCAGACCGCCTGCGCCGGGTGGGCATACGAAATCGGCGCCAGGGCCGGGTCCTCGAAGGTCACCTCTTCCCAGGCCGAGGTGTCGGCCAGCAGGGTGCGCAGCAGCTGGTTGTTGAGCGCGTGGCCGGACTTGTAGCCATAAAAGGCGCCAATCAGGCTGTGGCCCAGCAGGTACAGGTCGCCGATGGCGTCCAGGATCTTGTGCTTCACGAACTCGTCCTCGTAGCGCAGGCCGTCGTCGTTGAGCACGCGGTAGTCGTCGAGCACGATGGCGTTGTCCATCGAACCGCCCAGGGCCAGGTTGCGCTCGCGCAGGAACTCGATGTCCTTCATGAAGCCGAAGGTGCGGGCGCGGCTGACTTCCTTGACGAAGGACGTCGTGGAAAAGTCGATCTCGGTGCTCGAGGTCGCCTTGTTGAAGATGGGGTGGGCGAAGTCGATGGTGAAGCCGACCTTGAAGCCCTCGAAGGGTTCGAAGCGGGCCCACTTGTCGTCTTCCTCGACCCGGATGGGCTTGAGGATGCGGATGAACCGCTTGGCCTTGTCCTGTTCTTCGATGCCCGCCGACTGCAGCAGGAACACGAAGGGACCGGCCGAACCGTCCATGATCGGCACCTCGGCCGTGGACAGGTCCACGTAGGCGTTGTCGATGCCCAGGCCGGCCATGGCCGACAGCAGGTGCTCGATGGTCATCACGCGCACGTTGCCCTCCACCAGCGCCGTACACAGGCTGGTGTCGCCGACCTTTTCGGCCTTGGCATGGATTTCCACGGGCTGGTCGAAGTCCACGCGCCGGAAGATGATCCCGGTATCGGGCGCAGCCGGACGCAAGGTCATGTAGACCTTTTCGCCGCTGTGCAAACCGACACCCGTGGCGCGGATGACATTCTTGAGAGTGCGTTGTCTGATCATCTTGAAGCGTTCTCCGGGGCAGGAGCGCGCAAAACCGTCGAGGACGATAGCACACCGTGGAACAAACGAAAACCTAACATTCAAACAATTGTATTGATTTTGCAACCCAGTTCAGGTTTTCGGGCTGGAAAAGGGCCCGCCGGACTGGCCGGCGGGCCAAGGATTCCATCTCCCCCTGGGGATCATGCCCCGCGGGCCAGGCCCGCGGGTCCAACCAGGCCGTCCGTCCTGGACGGCCCTTTCACGCTTAGTCGGCCTGGCGACGCAGGAAGGCCGGGATGTCGAGGTAGGCATGTTCGTTGGACAGCTCGCCCAGGGCCGTGGCCGTGCCGGCGGCCGGTTCGCCCGAGGACGAACGGCCCGAGGAGCGCAGGCCCAGGTGGTTGGCGCCCGGCATCGGCGTGCCATTGGCCTGGGCGGTGGCGACGTCGTCGACCATGCCGGTCGTGGCGTTGCGCACCAGCTTCACCGGGGCCCGCTGCACTTCCCGCTCCGGGGCACGGACGGGCTGGCGCACCACGCCGCGGTTGAGGCCGGTGGCGACCACGGTGACGCGGACCTCGTCCTGCATGTCCGGGTCCAGCGAGGTGCCGATGACCACCGTGGCGTCCTCGGACGAGAACTCCTCGATGATGCGGCCGATCTCGTCGAACTCGGCCATGGTGAAGTCCGGGCCGGCCGTGATGTTGACCAGCACGCCGTTGGCGCCCGAGAGGTTGACCTCGTCGAGCAGCGGGTTGGAGATGGCGGCCTCGGCGGCGGCCTGGGCGCGGTCGTCGCCGCGGGCCACGCCGGTGCCCATCATCGCCAGGCCCATCTCGGACATGACCGTGCGCACGTCGGCGAAGTCGACGTTGATCAGGCCGGGGCTGACGATCAGGTCGGCGATG
>CAZXTV010000387.1:0-2146 GCA_964643705.1 uncultured Arenimonas sp.
CCTCGCCGCCGGGCGCAAGGCGCAGGCGCGGGCCGCCGAGCTGGGCGCCCAGGCCCGCCAGATCATCCAGGACAAGAAGCTTCCGCGTTCGGGCGAAAGTGAATACCGCTTCAGCGCCGACGGCGCCATCCGCACGCTGCTGGTCGACGAGGACCTGCGGAAGAAGCTGGCGTCCGGCGCGGTCGTGGTTGCGCGCCTCGGCGATCGTTACGAGCTGTTGCCGCGTGCGGCCGGCGACAAGGTGCGTGAACGCGACGCCAGCCTGATCGTGCTCGACCACGGCCAGGCGGCCGGCACGGCGCCCGAACCGGGCAATGCCGAGGACGACGCCTACTACGCCCGTTTCCAGGTGCCCGACGACCTGGTCTGGTGACCTCGTCGATATCGCAACCCGTTGCCCCCGGTGTAACCTTCGCCCATGCCCTTTTTCAGCGCCCTGCTCCGCCTCCTGCTGGTCCTGGCCCTGGTGGCCAGCGGCACGGCCGGTGCTGGCGCGCCCACCCTGGATCCGGCCGCCGATTCAACGACAGCGGCAAGCGTGCCGCCTTGCCACGATTCCGGCCCGGCCGGGCTCGACACCGATCCGCCATCGACAGGCAAGGCCTGCTGTGACGAAGGTTCCTGCCGCTGCGACTGCCTGCACCCGCCGCCGCCCATGGCCATCGCCGGATCCAATCTGACCGCGCCGGTCCACGCTGGACTCCGTATGGCCGGATCGCTGCGCGGTCCGCCGGGCACGCCGGCCAGCCCGGACATCCGACCTCCCATCGCCTGATCCTTTCGGCGGGCCTGGCGCCCGCAAATCCTGCCCGGCGATTCGCCGGGCCTGGAATGCCTTGGGTTTATCGCCCCGGGCCAACGGAGGACCCCAACATGTTCGTATCCCCTCGCCGCGCCGCCCTGGCCGCGGCACTCACGATGGCACTCTCAGGGTGTGCCTCGCTCGCCCCGCGACCTGGCGACGAAGCCATCCAGTCCTTGCTCGCCGAACGCGGCGGCCCTGCCGTCGACTGGTCGGCGGTTGGCCAGCCCGAACCCGAGCGGCGCGCCATCAGCCAATGGCTGGACCAGGAAATGTCGGTCGACACCGCGGTGCGCGTGGCGATGCTGCGCAGCCCGCGCCTGCAGCAGGAGTATGCGCGGATGGGCCTGGCCCGTGCCGAAGTCCTGGAGGCGGTGCAGATCGCCAATCCCCGCCTGCACCTGGGCCGGGAATATTCCGATGCCGCGCCGGGTTACAGTCGCATGGCCGGGCTGAGCCTGCCGCTGGTGGACCTGCTGGTGCTGCCGGTTCGCGCCCGCCTGGCCGGCGCCGAGTTCGATCGCGCCCAGATGGAGATCGCAGCGGCCGTGCTGGCCGTGGCCAGCGACGTCGAAATCGCCTGGTACCGCCACGTCGCGGCCCAACAGGTCGCGGAAATGAGGACCGCGGTCGCGGAAGGCGCCGACGCCTCGGCGGAACTCGCCCAGCGCTTCTTCGATGCCGGCAACCTCAGTGAACTGCAGCTCAAGCAGGAACAGGCTGCCGCCAGTTCGGCGCGCATCGACGCCGCGCGCGCCCGCGCCGAAGCCATCGAGGCCCGGCTCGGGCTCAACACCCTGCTCGGACTGAGCGGTGACGAGGCCGACTGGGCCACGAGTGACCGCCTGCCCCTTCCCGTCACCCGGGAAGACGAGGCCGATGCCCTGGTTGCGCTGGCCATGGGTTCCAACCTCGAACTCCAGGCCGCGCGCCGGCAGGCCGAGGTGTTGGCCGATGCGCTGGGCATTACGCGTGGATTGCGCTGGCTCGGTGGCTCCGAGATCGGCTACGAGCGCGAGACCGAGGCCGATGGCGCGCGCCTGCGTGGGCCGTCGCTCGGCCTTGAGATCCCGCTGTTCAACCAGGGGCAGGCGAAGCTGGCGCGGGCGGAGGCGCATCTTGCCGGCGCCCTCGCCCGTGTGCACGAAGCCGAACTCGCCACCCACAACGGCGTCCGTTTGGGCGCACAGCGGGTGCGGGAACTGCGCAGCGTGGTGGACATCCACCGCCAGGCCTTGATTCCCCAGCGCGAAAAAGTGGTCGAGCGCAGCCAGCAGGGATACAACTTCATGCTGGTCGGCGTGTTCGAGCTGATCCAGGCCAAGGTGAAGGAGTACGACGCCT
>CAZXTV010000388.1:0-2145 GCA_964643705.1 uncultured Arenimonas sp.
CCGCGCCTGTGCTGTAGGAAAAACAATCGTGCATAGGTTCGCCTCCGGGTATCGCCCCGATGGCTGAGGGGCCAGAGTCCGCGTAGCCCGGAAGAGTTACTCCTTTCGATCCGGGACCCGCTTCGCATCTCGCTCTTCGGGGGGCAGGCAGGCTCGACACGGCGACGACGAGGAGGCGGCATGAGCTCTCCGGCGGAGGCGTGCACGCTGGCGCGAAGGGCAACTACGTAAGAGGCCGACATCCCTGCGGTCGCAGATCCGCCGTATGGCCAAGAGAAACCCCACCACCGCTCTCGCGTTGGTGGGGCCCCCTTCAATCGGGACGGCCGGATTGATCTGCGGTGGCCGCTGACGCGGCCATCCTCGATCCCCTCGGGGGAGACCGTGAGGGTCCGCCGAGAGAAACCTGGGCCCCTCGGGTCGAACCTACGGTTCTGGTCCGCGACCTGGCGGTCGCGTCCCGCGTCCTCGCCTGCGGCGAGTCCGCGAATCCGGCCGTCCCGATTGAGGCCGCAACGAAAAGGCCCCGCGACCACTTCTGGTCACGGGGCCTTCAATCGGGACGGCCGGATTCGAACCGGCGACCCCCTGAACCCCATGGACCCGACGGCGGAGGTCGGGATGTCGAATCTCGTGAGGAATCGGGGGTCTTCAGGGATCTGGATGTTGAATCTCGTGAGTCTGTTTGTGGGGTTTCACACCGGCTGCATACTCCACGTGCATACTCCAGGGAAAAGGGGACACCAAAGCTCCCCTCGGCTACCCGCCTGCAGTTGGCGGTATGTTCTGGTTCATGCGGAAGAGGTTCCCCGGATCGTACCGGTCCTTCAACTCCACGAGTCGCTGGTAGCTCGCACCGTACGCCTGCGACAGGCGATCACCTTCTTCGTCGGTCATGAAGTTGACGTAGGCCTCACCGGTCGCGTACGACGCGGTCGCGGTGAAGAGATCTCTGCACCAGGCGAGACACGCTTCATCCTTCACGGCGTCGGACCAGCGACCGTGAACGTTCATCAGGTACGCCGAACTCCGCCCCTGGTACGCCGTGGCATCGTCGGTCACCCGGGCCTGCGCGCCGCCCAATTGAGCGAAGAACACCTCGCACTGGGGGTCCGGGATGCGACCCACGAAGTCGATGGCCGTGTCGATGAGCCCATCGCTCAGTTCCGCAAAATCGTGCGTCTTCCAATAGTTGCGGGCCCCCGGGGTAAGGAGCGGGTCGAACGCCTGCTGCCACCCCGCGAAGGGGTGCGGGCCGATCACGTCCACGATGGGCTTTCCGATGGCCCGGAGCGGTCCGAGCGCCTTCTCCCCAGCGGCCATGTCACCGGTGTACATCGCGGCGAGAATGACGACCTCGGTTCCGTGAACCTCTTCGGGCAGGAAGGGAAGCGGGGGTGCTTTGCGCATCACAACCCAGACGGTCACCTCGTCCGGGGCGTCTGCCATGGCCGCTCGATAGGCCCGGAGCACCTTCCCGGCATCGGCGAAGGGGTGCACGATGAGTCCCGACAGGATCTCTGGGCCGACCGGGTGCGCCCGGAACTCGAAGGACGTAATCACTCCGAAGTTGCCGCCGCCTCCCCGAATGCCCCAGAACAGGTCCGCGTTCTCGTTGGCGCTGGCCCGCACGATCTCGCCGTCGGCGGTCACGACGTCAGCCGAGATCAGATTGTCGACGGTCATGCCGTGCTTTCGGCTGATCCATCCGAACCCGCCACCGAGGGTCAGCCCGGCGATACCCGTCGTGGAGTTGATGCCCGTGGGCACTGCGAGTCCATGCACCTGGGTGGCTGCGTCCACGTCACCCAGCGTGGCCCCGGGTTGGACCCGAACCGTGCGCGTACCCGCGTCGACCTCCACCCCTCTCATCTTCTTGAAGGAGATCATCAGCCCCCCCTCGCACACCGCACCGCAGTGGTGGACGATGTGCTGATGATGGCCGCCCGCCGCGCCGACGACCCCAGTTACGATATCGTGGAAACTCTGTGCCGGGAAGCCTTGCTCGTGTGCGAGGAGCCTCAATTCAAACAACTCAAAGCCGAACTCGACGACCTGACCCACGCTCATTCCGAACTCAAAAACGCGCTGGGCGATTTTGCCGACGACCCCGAAATGATCTCCCAACTTATTGAGATAGAACAT
>CAZXTV010000389.1:0-2144 GCA_964643705.1 uncultured Arenimonas sp.
TGACCACGCCCGAACCGTCGGGCTTGACCTGGATGCGGACGTTGTAGTCCACCACCCGCTTGTAACCGACCAGAATCTTCATAGGTGCTGCGCTCCGTTCCGGTGGCGCCCGTGGGGGGCGCCCGCAAGTAGAATCGGCAATTCTACCTTGGCCGCTGGTGCCGGGGGCGTGCACAAGGGCGGGGAACCGTATGGTGGCGGGCTTGGGCTGGCAGGCATGGCTGACGATCGGCGTGGTCCTGGCCACGCTGGGCCTGCTGTGGTGGGGCCGCCTGGGTCCGGACAAGGTGCTGGCCGGGGCCGCGGGCCTGCTGATGCTTTCGGGCGTGCTTACCCCGGTGCAGGCCCTGGCGGGCTTCTGGAACCCGGGCGTGCTGACGGTGGCGGTCCTGTTCGTGCTGGTGGCGGCGCTGCGCAGCACCGGCGCCATCCACTGGATCGGCCGCGGGGTGCTGGGGCCGCCGCGCGGCGAGCTGCGGGCCCGGCTGCGGCTGTCGGCCCTGGCCGGGGTGCTCAGCGCCTTCGTCAACAACACGCCGATCGTGGCCACGCTGACCTCGGCGGTCGAAAACTGGAGCCGGGCCAGCGGCGTGGCGCCGTCCAAGCTGCTGCTGCCGATGAACTACGCGACCATCCTGGGCGGCATGTGCACCCTGCTGGGCACCAGCACCAACCTGATCGTGGCCGGCCTGGTGGTGGCGCAGGGCATGCCGGCGATGAACATGTTCGACCCCTTCCCGGTGGCTTTCCCGGTGATGCTGGCGGGCCTGGTCTACCTGGCCGTGGCCAGCCGCTGGCTGCTGCCGGTGCGGCGCTCGGCCTTCGACCAGGCGGCCCAGGACGCGAAGGAATACGCGGTGGAAATGCTGGTCACCGAAGGCGGCGGCCTGGCCGGCAAGTCGGTCGCCGCGGCCGGGCTGCGGCATCTCAAGGGCAGCTTCCTGATCGAACTCTCGCGCGAACGCGACCTGCTGTCGGCGGTCAGCCCCGACACCGTGCTGCGCTCGGGCGACCGGCTGGTCTTCGTCGGCGGCACCGACGCGGTGCGCGAACTGCGGCGCATCCCGGGCCTGCGCCCGGCCACGGACCAGTGGTTCAAGCTCGACACGGTCAGCGGCAAGCGCCACCTGGCCGAACTGGTGCTGTCGCGGTTCTCGCCGGCGGTGGGCCACACCCTGCGCGAATCGGCCTTCCGCGACCGTTACGGGGCGGTGGTGATCGCGGTCAACCGCCACGGCCAGCGCCTGCACCAGAAACCCGGCGACGTGGTGCTGCAGGCCGGCGATACGCTGCTGGTGGAAACCGAGCCCGATTTCACGGCGCGCTTCGGCACCGCCTCGGATTTCCTGATGGTCACCTTGCTCGACGGCGAACGCCCCGTGGACCGGCGCCGGGCGCTGATGACCCTGGGCATCCTGGGCGCGATGGTGCTGGCCAGTTCGGTCTTGGGCCTGCCGATCCTGTGGGCGGCGGTGGGCGCGGCGCTGGCGGTGGTGCTGGCGCGCTGCGTGAACCTCAAGGAGCTGTGGCGCAGCCTGGACCTGCGGCTGCTGCTGGTGATCGCCTGTTCGTTCGCGCTGGGCGCGGCGGTGGACCGCACCGGCGTGGCGGCCACGGTGGCCTCGGGCCTGGGTGGCCTGGCCGGCGCCGATCCCTTCGCCAGCCTGGTGCTGGTGTACCTGATGGCGGTGGTGTTCACCGAACTGCTGACCAACAACGCGGCGGCGATCCTGGTCTTCCCGATCGCCGTGGGCGTGGCCGACCAGCTGGGCGTTAGCCCGATGCCTTTCGTGATCGCGCTGATGATCGGCGCCTCGGCGGGTTTCATGACACCCATCGGCTACCAGACCAACCTGATGGTTTATGGCCCCGGCGGCTACCGCTTCGGCGACTACGTGCGCCTGGGCGCCCCGCTGTCGCTGGTGGTGGGGCTGGTGGCGCTGTGGCTGATACCGCGGTTCTTTCCGTTCTAGGGGCTGCCCGTGCCTGTCTATACTGCCGCTGACGCCGCCCTTGGTCCCGTGATGATTGCCGCCGACCGCCTGTCCCACCTCGACCGCCTCGAGGCCGAATCGATCCACATCCTGCGCGAGGTCGCGGCCGAGTTCCGCAACCCGGTGATGCTGTATTCGGTGGGCAAGGAC
>CAZXTV010000390.1:0-270 GCA_964643705.1 uncultured Arenimonas sp.
TCGCTGGGTATCTACCCGGCCGTCGACCCGCTGGACTCGACCTCGCGCCAGCTGGACCCGAACGTCATCGGCAACGAACACTACGACACCGCCCGCCGCGTGCAGGCCACCTTGCAGAAGTACAAGGAGCTCAAGGACATCATCGCGATCCTGGGCATGGACGAGCTGTCCGAGGAAGACAAGCAGGCCGTGTCCCGCGCCCGCAAGATCGAGCGCTTCTTCTCGCAGCCCTTCTTCGTGGCCGAAGTCTTCACCGGCTCGCCCGGCAAG
>CAZXTV010000390.1:280-2140 GCA_964643705.1 uncultured Arenimonas sp.
ATCGACGAGGCCTTCGAGAAGGCCAAGAAGATGGCGGCGGCGGCCTAAGGGGTTTTCTTTATGAGCACCATCCGTTGCGACATCGTCAGCGCCGAGGAAGAAATCTTCCAGGGTGACGTGCAGCTGGTCGTGGCCACCGGCGAGATGGGCGAGCTCGGCATCGCGCCGCGCCATGCGCCGCTGATCACCCGCCTCAAGCCCGGCCAGGTCCGCCTGACCCTGGCCGACGGCGCCGAGCAGTTCTTCTATGTCTCGGGCGGCATCCTCGAGGTGCAGCCGCAGGTGGTGACCATCCTCACCGACACCGCCATCCGCGCCGCGGACCTCGACGAGGCCCAGGCCAAGGCGGCCAAGGATGAGGCCGAGCGCATGCTGGCCAACCGCAGCGAAGCCATGGACATCGTCGAGGCCCAGACCAAGCTCGCCGAAGCGATGGCGCAGCTGCAAGCGCTCGAGCGCCTGCGCAAGAACCTCAAGCACTGAACCGGCGGTTCCGGCCAAGCCGGACCTGACCCGCGACCGCGCCGGCCCCGTGCCGGCGTTGTCGTTTCCAGGGGTCGGAAATCATCAGCTGGCGGCCTGAACCGCGCCGGCCGATACTAGGGCCCACGGAGGACACCATGAGCCAGCCGCTGCACGTGATCATCCTCGCCGCCGGCGAGGGCAAGCGCATGAAATCGCGCTCCCCCAAGGTGCTCCAGCCCATTGCCGGCCGGGCAATGCTGGGCCACGTGGTTGACACGGCCCGCGCCCTTGGGGCCGCCGGCATCCACGTCGTCTACGGGCACGGTGGCGACCAGGTGCGCACCGCCTTCGCGGCCGACGACGACCTGCACTGGGCCGAACAGGCCCGCCAGCTTGGCACCGGCCACGCCGTGCAGCAGGCGATGCCGGCCGTTCCCGAAAGCGCGCGCGTGCTGGTGCTATACGCCGACGTGCCGCTGATCACCGTGCAGACCCTGCGCGACCTGCTCGACGCCGCCCGCGAACACGCCGCCGTGCTGTGCGAAACCCTGGCCGACCCCGCCGGCTACGGCCGCGTCCTGCTCGACGGCAACGGCAACGTCCAGGCCATCGTCGAACACAAGGACGCCGACGAGGGCCAGCGCGCGGTGAAGCTGGTGAACACCGGCGTCATCGCCGCGCCGGCCTCCGACCTGCGCCGCTGGCTGTCGCGCCTGGGCAACGACAACGCCCAGGGCGAGTACTACCTGACCGACATCTTCGCCATGGCCCGCGCCGATGGCCGCGCTGCCGCCCACACCCACTGCCGCATCCCGGGCGAAGCCGAAGGTGCCAACGACCCGGTGCAGCTGGCACGCCTGGAGCGCTCCTTCCAGCGCCGCGCCGCCGAAGCGCTGATGCGCGAAGGCGTGCGCCTGGCCGACCCTGCGCGTTACGACCAACGCGGCACCGTCGAGGCCGGCGCCGACGTCGAGATCGACGTGGACGTGGTGCTCGAAGGCCGCGTCGTGCTGGGGGAGGGCGTGCGCATCGGCCCCTTCTGCCGCCTGCGGGACGTCGAGCTGGGTCCGGGCACCCGCGTCAACGCGCACTGCGACCTCGAAGGCGTGGTTGCCGCCGCCGGCTGCACCCTGGGTCCCTTCGCCCGCCTGCGCCCGGGCACCGAGCTGGGCGAGGGCGTGCACATCGGCAATTTCGTCGAGGTCAAGAAGACCAGCCTGGGCAACGGCAGCAAGGCCAACCACCTCAGCTACCTCGGCGACGCGCTGGTCGGCACGATGGTGAACATCGGCGCCGGCACCATCACCTGCAACTACGATGGCGTGAACAAGTCCACGACCACGATCGGCGATGGCGCCTTCATTGGCTCCAACAGCTCGCTCGTGGCCCCGGTGG
>CAZXTV010000391.1:0-2128 GCA_964643705.1 uncultured Arenimonas sp.
CGTTCTTGAGCTTGTCTTCGACCTGGTTATCGTTGGACGGCTGGTGCAGGCCGGTTTTCTTGCCGCTGGCCACACCGGAGGAACGTGACGTGGCATCGGAGGATGAGGGGTTCTGTGACTTGCTCATGGCTTGCTCCCGCATTGGCGCGGCGGGAGGCAGTGACGAACCGGCATCCCATGCCGCAGTACCCGCAACCTAACAAGGGCGGCCTTACTGCAGCATAAGCGGAGCATTCAGGGGCCCGATGCCGGCCTGCTATGACTTCGCGCCGCCCTGCCGCTGGCGGTCCAGGCGGCCCATCACCCAGCTGGCCGTCAGGCCATGGAACAGGATGGACAGCACCACCACGAACACCACCACCGCCCAGAGTTCGCGCGAGTCGCGGAAGTAGGCGTGGTTCATCGCAAAGGCCAGGTAATAGAACGAACCGATGCCGCGCACGCCGAACACCGCGATGGCCCAGCGGTCGCGCTGCGGCAGCTTGGCACCGAGCAGCCCCAGCCAGCCCGTGACGGGGCGGACGATCAATACGAACACCAGCGCAAAAACGATGCCGGGGCCGTCAAGGGCCGACAGGATGCCGCTGGCCAGTGCGCCGCCCAGCAGGAGCAGCATCAGGGCCATCAGCAGCTTCTCGCACTGCTGGGCGAAGGTGTCGAGCACGCCGTGGAATTCGATGGTGTCTTCCTTCTGGCGGATGACCAGCGCCGCCACGAACACGGCCAGGAAGCCGTAGGTGTGGCACAGCTCGGCCACGCCGTAGACGATAAGCGTGATCGCCAGGGCGGTCAGGCCTTCACTGCTTTTTGAAAGCGTGGGTTCCTTTTCGCTGCGGAAGATAAGCAGCATCAGGGCATAACCGACCAGCACGCCGATTCCGGCGCCGCCCAGCACGCGCCATAGCACGTCGACGACCAGCCAGCGGTTCCAGTCCACCGGCGTACCGTCGGTGGCCAGGGCCATGGCCACGGCCAGCCAGACGAAGGGGAAGGCCAGGCCGTCGTTGAAGCCGGCTTCCGAGGTCAGGGCAAAACGCACCGGGTCTTCGCCGCCTTCGCCGGGCGCAAAAACCTGCACGTCGCCGGCCAGCACCGGGTCGGTGGGCGCCAGCACCGCGCCCAGCAGCATGGCCGTGGCCACGCTGTAGCCCAGCCAGACCTGGCCCAGCCAGAGCCCGGCCAGGATGGTCAGCGGCATGGTGATGCCCAGCAGCCGCCAGGTCAGCGACCAGCGCTTCCAGCCGAAGCGTGTGTCGATGCGCAGGCCCACGCCCACCAGCGCCACCAGCACCGCCAGTTCGGTCAGGCGTTCGGTGATCAGCGGGAAGCGCACCGGGTTGGCCGGCACCAGCGGCAGGGGCAGCGTGTAGACCAGGGCGCCCAGCGCGACATAAAGGATGGGCAGGGTCAGCGGGTTGCGCTTGACCAGGTGCGGGACCCAGGCGGCGCCGAGCAGCGCGAGCCCGACCAGCAATAGTGCGAATTCGTAGGCGTCCAAGCAGTCTCCGACCGTGCCGCCCCGCGGGTCGGTCTGGCCTGCGGGTCTGTCGGACTAGAGTAGCTCGTCCAGGCGATTGCCGCGTGTCAGGCTTCAGCCCCTTTTAACGTATAGGCATTGAGCGCACTCCAGGCGCTGCAGCAATCGATATATATTCGAAATACATGGCCGGTACCGTTCCGGCCACAAATCGGGGAGAGTTGTCATGGGTCTTGTGCAGGCAGTGGTGGGTTCGGTCGGTGGCGTGCTGGCCGACCAGTGGAAGGATTTCTACACCGTGCCCAAGGGCCTGCCGGCGACGGCCGCCCTGTTCGCCGCGGTGCCCCAAGGCACCAATGCCGGGCGTGGCTCTAACACCAGCGCCTCCTCGAACATCATCACCAACGGCTCGAAGATCGTCGTGCCTGAAGGTTACGGGCTGCTGCTGATGCAGGACGGCGCCATCACCGGCTTCGCGGCCGAACCGGGTGGCTACGAATGGCGATCGGACGACATCAATTCCCAGTCGGTGTTCGCCGGCGACGGCCTGGTGTCTTCGCTGATCAAGCAGAGCTGGGAACGCTTCAAGTTCGGCGGCCAGCCGGGCGGCCAGCAGCTGGCCTTCTTCGTATCCTTGAAGGAACTGCCCGA
>CAZXTV010000392.1:0-2125 GCA_964643705.1 uncultured Arenimonas sp.
GACAACGGTTTCATCAGCGCCCACCACTGGCTGTTCACCGCCCGCGGCACGCCAGTGATCTACTACGGATCCGAGACCGGCTTCATGCGCGGCCGGGTCGAGCACGCCGGCAACCGCAATTATTACGGCCAGGCACGCGTGGACGCCGGCCCGGCGCATCCCATCCACCAGGCGCTGCGCCGCATCTCACGCGTTCGAGCCGGTTCACCGGCGCTGCAGCGCGGCCTGCAGCTGAACCTGGAGCTGCGCGGCGACCGGGCCGCCTTCCTTCGCGTGTTCCAGCACGATGGCATCGCGCAGCAGGCGCTGGTGCTGATCAACAAGGGAGCGCAGGCCGAACGCTTCGTCGTCGAAGAATTCCTGCAGGAGGGCACCTGGCGCGCCGCCTTGGGCGGGGGCGAGCGTGAGGTCGAGGATGGCGGCAGCCTCGACGCCGAGGTGCCAGCCCACGGCGTCGAAGTCTATTTCCTCGACGCCGAAGTGACCCAGGCGGGGCTCAAGGCGCGGCTGGCCGACCTCATGGCCGGGGCGCTGCGCCGCACGAACGACGGATGACCAACTGGGTCGGTAGCATCTGGCTGTCGACCGGCTCGCCGCGGATCTGGTCGATGACGCAGGCGACCAGTCGTTCGCCGGCCAGGCGCGTGTCCTGGGCGACGGTGGTCAGCGCCGGGTTGGCGAAGCCGGCCATCGGCAGGTCGTCGAAACCCACCACCGACACGTCTTCGGGCACGCGCCGGCCAGCCTCGGCCAGCGCGCGCATGGCACCGATGGCCAGCAGGTCGCTGGCGGCGAACACGGCATCGAACTCGACACCGCGCGCCAGCAGGGTGGCCATGGCGCCGTGGCCGACTTCTTCGGTGGAATCGCTGGCGTCCACGCGCAGGCGCTCGTCTGGCTTGAGGCCAGCGCCGGCCAGAGCGTCGGCGCAGCCCAGGTAACGGTCCAGGAATTCAGGGCACTGCAGAGTGGCGGTTCCCAGGAAGGCGATGCGCCGGCGCCCCAGCGAAAGCAGGTGCCTGGCCGCCGACTGCCCGCCCTGGCGGTTGTCGCAGCCGATCGAGGCGCCGTGCTGGTCCTCCACCGCCGAGCCCCAGCGCACGAAATGGGTGCCTTCCTCGACCAGCCGTTCGAGCTTGCTGCGGTAGGCCAGGTAGTCGCCGTAGCCGAGCAGGATCACGCCGTCGGCGCGATGGCTGTCCTGGTAGTCGGCGTGCCAGTCATCGGACATCTGCTGGAACGACACCAGCAGGTCGTGGCCCTGGCGCGCCGTGGCGCGGGTGATCGAGGCCAGCATGGACAGGAAGAAGGGGTTGATCAGCGAATCGTCGCTGGTCGGGTCCTCGAACAGCAGCAGGGCCAGGGTGGAGGCGCGCTGGCGGCGCAGGCTGGAGGCGTTCTTGTCGACCTGGGAGTGGAGCTCCTTGGCCACCGCCTGCACCCGCTGCCGGGTTTCCGCGCTGACCAGCGGGCTGCCGCGCAAGGCCCGCGACACCGTGGCCTGGGAGACCCCCGCCTTGAAGGCGATGTCGAAGGAGGTGACCCGGGGCTTCATGGCGTGGAATCGTCCATGGCGACATTCTGCCGCCATTCGCCGCCCGGGGGTACGCCCGGTTCGGATCAGGCCCGGACGCGGCCTAGCGCAGCGCAGGAGCGGGCCAGGGCGGCGATGCCGTCCCAGTCGCCGGCAGCAACGCGGGCCGGAGGCGCCATCCACGAGCCGCCGACCGTCATCACGTTGGCCAGGGCCAGCCAGGCCGGTGCGCTGGCGGCGTCAATGCCCCCGGTGGGACAGAAGCGCACCTCCGGGAACGGACCCGCCCACGCCTTGAGCAGGTCCGGGCGGAGCATCTCGGCCAGCCCGGCCGCGTCCGGGGTGGTGTCCGGGTCGGCGCACGCCTTCATCACCGTGTCGGTGCCGACGTTGCTGTTGAGCAGGATGATGGTGTTCTTGAAGTTCACCTCGATGCCGCGGGAGTCGTCCATCACGCCCTTGTCGAACACCTGGTAGAAGATCTCCTGCACGCTCTCGTGCGCCTTCTCCACCTCGTCCAACAGCACCACGCTGTACGGCCGGTTCTTGACGGCGTTCGTCAGCACCCCGCCCTCGCCATAGCCGACATAC
>CAZXTV010000393.1:0-2113 GCA_964643705.1 uncultured Arenimonas sp.
CGTGCTGGTCGCCGACGACCAGCCGGCCAACCGGCTGGTACTGCAGCGCCTGCTCGAGCGTGCCGGCCACCAGCCGGTATTCGCGGAGAACGGCGAGCAGGCGCTGGACCGCCTGGAAGCCGAAACCCTGGATGCCGCGATCGTCGACCTGCACATGCCGGGCGTTGACGGGCTGGAAGTGATCAAGCAGGCCAGGGTGATGCAGGCCGGGCGGGCGCGCACGCCGATCATCGTGCTGAGCGCCGACGCCACGGTGGATGCCGTGCGCGACACCGAGGCCGCGGGTGCCTACAGTTTCCTGACCAAGCCGGTGGTCCTTGCCCGCCTTCTCGACACCCTGGCGGAGATCGCCGGGGGCGCCGCGGGCGACGCCAATGCCACGCAGCGCAAGGACGTGTTGCCCAGCCTGCGCACCGACGTACTGGAAGAACTCGCGGGCATGGGGCTGGGCGGGCAGTTCCTGAAGGACTTTTCCGAACAGTGCCTGCGCGATGCCAGTCGCTGCCTGGCCGAAGCCGAACGGGCGGCCGCCTCCGGGCGCTGGGATGCCGTCCGCGAGGCCGCGCATGCGCTCAAGGGTGTTTCCGAGAACCTGGGCGCACAGGCCCTGGTGGTTCGCAGTACCGAACTGATGCGCGCCAGCGACGCCGTACTGGCCAAGGAATGGCGTCGCCTGGTGGGAACCATCGGCACGCAGCTCGAAGGCACGGCTGCCCAGGTCCGCAACGAAGTAGCGCGCATCTCGGGTCGGCCGAAGGGAGAACAGGGCAGGCCCACCGACAACGAGTCGGGCTGAGCCCGGGTTCAGACGGCCGCCTCCCCTTGCGAGGCGGCCACCCGGGTGGAACCTCAGATCGCCTGGCGCATCGGCGACCCCGACGCGACGCGGCGCTTCTGGGCGCGCACCAGTCGTTCCATGGTCAGCAGGCCGCGGTCGCCCAGGCGCATCGCCGCGTCCACCCACGTGGTGGTGACGCGCATCAGCTCGTCCAGGCTGACCGGGTTGCAGGTCATGCGCACGGAATTCATGGAACGCAGTGCGTTGCCCATGCGCTTGCGCCGGCGCACCAGTTCGCGGGCGGCGGCAAGGCCTTCGCCGCGGGGGACCAGGAAGTCGACCACGCCCATGCGGTGCAGGTCTTCGGCGGAATAGACGTTGCCGTCGAGCATCATGCGTTCGGCCTGGGCCGCGGTAACCCGACGCGACAGGAAGGTGTAGGCGCCCATGCCGGGGAACAGGTCGAACAGGACTTCCGGGAAACCCATGCCGGTGCCTTCTTCGGCGATGATCGTGTGGCAGCACAAGGCGGCTTCGAAACCGCCACCCAAGGCATCTCCCTGGACCACGGCGATGCTGTGCACGCGGTCGTCGGCCAGGCGGGCGAAGTGGAAGGCCACCGACACGCACAGTTGGGCGTACGCCAGCAGGCGAGCACGGTCGCCGGTGCGGATCAGCCGGGAGAACAGCTCAAGGTCGCCGCCCAGGTTGAAGACGTCGGAGTGCGAGGCCAGCACCAGGTGGCGGACTTCGTTGCCCGGCTGGTCAGGGTCGTTGGCCAGCCGGTTCGCGACGCGCCGCTGGCATTCGCGCAGGTCGACCAGCAGCTGTTCACTGAAACAGGGCCGGTAGCCGGGCGCGGTGTCGTGGTGCATGAAGCACCATTCGATGCCTGCGTCGATCTCGGGGCGGTGGTCGACCAGGGCGAGGGAGGGTTCGCGGTTGATGCTTTCGACGACGGACATGATGGCTTCTCCAGGCAAGGGATGGCCCTACACGTTCCGGGCTTGGAGCGCAAGGGGCCTGCGCAGTCTATACCGGGGACCGTTCAAAAAAGCGAACGGCGGCCCCGGGGGGCCGCCGTCCGGTATTCCCGCCGGGGCGGATCAGCCCGTGGTCTTGGCGCCGTCCCGCAGCTCGCGGCGAAGGATCTTGCCGACGTTGGACTTGGGGAGTTCGTCGCGGAACTCGACGTAGCGCGGATGCTTGTAACCGGTGAGGTTTTCCTTGCAGAAGGCCTTCACCTGCTCGGCCGTCAGCGACGGGTCCTTCTTGACGATGACCACCTTCACCGCTTCACCGGACTTGTCGTCGGGGACGCCGACAGCGGCCACT
>CAZXTV010000394.1:0-2091 GCA_964643705.1 uncultured Arenimonas sp.
CATTCGCGGCTTACTCCCCGGATTTTTCTGGCCAGACCAGTGACTGGTGGATTTGCGTGCCGGCCCCGGCGCCGTCGGCGACGGCCTGGGACAGCGAGTGCGGCACGCGCGCCACGTCGCCGCAGGCGAAGACGCCGTCGAGGCTGGTTCGATGTTCGTCGTCGGTCCGCACCTGGACCCCCGTGGACACGTCCTCCAGGGCGCAGCCAAGCCGCTCCGCCACGGAACTTGAAGGGACATGACGCGGCGCAATGAAAAGACCCTCGAACACATGCCGTTGGCCGTCCACCAGCACCACTTCGGCGCGGCCTTCGATGCGTGCGACCGGCGCGTCCACGAGTTCGACGCCGCGGCGGTCGAGGGCGCGGGCATCCCCGGCGTCCGGGCGGGGCCGGCCGTTGAGCAACAGGGTCACCCGGCCCCACTCGGTCAGCAGTTCCGCCTGCTGCACCCAGTCCTGGCCGCTGGCGATGACGCCGATGCGGCCCTTGGCCAGTTCGAAGCCGTGGCAGTAGGGACAGTGGAAGACGCTCGTGCCCCAACGTTCGGCCAGGCCGGCGATTTCCGGCAGTTCATCGAAAACACCGGTGGCCAGCAACAGCCGTCGGCCCTCGAGGCGGCGGCCATCGGCTAGCGTCACTGAAAACGCGTCATTGCTGCCCGAAGCGCTTTCGACATCCGCTTCCAGCCAGGTCACGGTGGGGTAGGCGCACAGTTGATCGCGCGCGGTCAGGGCGATCTGTGCCGGGTCGGCGCCTTCCTGCGTCAGGAAGCCGTGCGCCGTCGCGGCGGTGCGATTGCGCCGCTGGCCACCGTCGACGACCAGGACCGAACGATGCGCGCGGGCCAGCTGCATCGCCGCCGACATGCCCGCGTAGCTGCCGCCAATGACGATAAGGTCGTAACCCATGCCCCGCACTCCGTGCTCTTTGCCGCCGAGCTTGGCGGGCAAAACAAGGGTACGCCCCTTGTGCACCCCGCGACTGGATGATGATGAAGATTGCCGACTCCCTCAGTGCGTCATGGAACTCAAGCAAGTACCACTGGTGGGCGAAGAAGGGCCAGCCCACCGAACAGCAGGTACCCGCTTGCCCTGTTTCACCACCCGATCGATGCGCTGGGGCAGGTATTTCTGGTCCCGGCAGGCGTAGTCGGGCGGCGGGGGACAAGACCAGCAGCAGCGCGGTGGCCAGGCAGGTGTGCTTCGGCGTCAACGGGTGGACCTTGCCTGGGCCGGCCCGATGTTGGCGCGAAGCAGGGGGCCCTACTTCGAGTTGACCTGGATGCGAAGCGCGGCCACGTAACCGGCGTCGCGCCGGCTGTGGTCAGCTTCGTAGTCGGTGGCCATCAGCACGACGTGGCTGCCGCCGGCATCGACGACGGCCAGGCCCTTGCCGCCGCCCTCGACGGGGGTCCAGGCGGAGCGCACGAGGGTGGTTTTTTCCTGGGCCTGTTCGCCCACGTCCAGGCCGGCGGCTTCGAGCTGCGCCACCATGCGGTCCATCGCTTCCTGGGCGCCCAGTTCGGGCAGGTCGAGGTGGATCTGCCGCATGGTCATGCCGGCGGTGGAGCTCATGTCCACGGTGGCGTTGTAGGCGAAGTCCGGCATCACCCCACCCGGCAGCGGCGTGGACAGCGCGCGGTTGCCGGGTTTGCCGGGGACCTGGCGGGCCTGGTCGGCCGCGGCGGCGATGATGGCGGCGGCCTTGCTGGTGTTCTCCGGCGCCTTGTCAGCGGCCTTGTCGCTGCCGCAGCCGGCCAGCAGGACGACGGCCGGCAGGATCGTCACGAGTGAAAAGCGCATGGTTGGCGGCTCCTTTTTCCGAGGATGGCCCTTCATCCAACGCAAACCAGCGCCCCGTTCCGCCACCAGCAAGCCTTTGCTGGTTCGCGCGGGGTAATCTCGGGGCATCCACTGATTCAAGACCAAGGAGTAACCGCGATGGCCGTCAAGTACATCCTGCGCCTGCCCGAACCGTCCCAGGCGCGCGGGACCGAGCCCGCCCTGTCCTTCAGGTCCGATGGCGCCGACGGCCTTGCCGCGGAACTGCAGGCCGCCCTGCGCGAGGACAGCCTGTTCCAGCGCTGGCG
>CAZXTV010000395.1:0-2063 GCA_964643705.1 uncultured Arenimonas sp.
GCGTCACTTCCAGCACCGGCAGGCCGGCCGCCACCAGGGTGCGCGCCAGTGGCACGGCATGGGCGAGGTCGTCGAAGGCGAGCACCGGCAACACCGGTGCCTGCGCCAGGATGGCGTCGAGGGTCGAGGTCTTCATGCGCTGTTCCCTTGGCTGCGGCGTAATGCCACCGCCGCGCCGAGCAGGCCGGGCGAGGGGTGGGTGATGACGTGGATCGGAACGGATTCAAGATGTGCCGCGAACCGGCCTTTGGCGAGGAAGCGTTCGCGGAAAGCGCTGCTGCGCAGGAAAGGGATGAAGCGCGGAACGATGCCGCCGGCGATCACCACCGAACGCGCGCCGTGCACCAGCGCAGTGTCGCCGGCGACGCTGCCTAGGATGGCGCAGAAGCGCGCAAGGCTGCGGCGCGCAATGAGGTCGTGGCCTTCCAGCGCCTTGTCCACGATCTGGGCAGGGTCGCGCAGTGGGTGGTCGTGGCTGCCGGCGGGCACACCGCCGAGGCAGGCATCGAGGTAGGACAGGCCAGTCCCGGACAGCAGTCGCTCGGTCGAACACCGGCCGTGGCGGGCGCTGACCCAGCGCGAAATCACCAGCTCCTCGTCGCCCTGCGGTGCGAAGCTGACGTGCCCACCCTCGGTTTCCACCACGTGCCAGCCGTTGGCAGCGTCGCCGACCAGCAGCGCCACGCCCAGCCCGGTGCCCGGGCCCAGCACCGACACGGGGCCGCGTGCCGGCGCGTTTTCATTGCCGTGCAGCGTGAAATGGTCCTGCGGCTGGAGGCTCGGCACCGCCCAGGCCACGGCTCCGAAGTCGTTGATGATGTCGAGCTGGTCCAGCGCCAGAGTGGTCCGGAGCTCGGTGCGGCTGAATGACCACGCGCGATTGGTCAGCTTTATCTCGTCGCCCGCCACGGGTGACGCGACGGCGATCGCCGCGCGCCTGGGGCGGGCGCCGGTCTCGGCCAGGTAGTGTTCGGCCGCGTGCTGCAGGCTGGCGAAATCGGCATTGGCCAGGTTGCGTACCCGCTGCAGTTCGGGTTCCGGCGAGCGCGGGTCGGTGAGCGCGAAGCGCGCATTGGTGCCGCCGATGTCGGCGACCAGGTCGTGTCCGCGGTGGCCGGCGTCGCCCACGTCAGCCTTCCGTGAACAAGGCGCTGCCGCCTTCCTCGGCCGAGCCGGCGTAGGCACGCATCAGCCCGAACAGTTCGCGGCCGATGCCCTGGCGGTTGCCGGAGAGGTCGGGCAATTCCGACCTGCGCGCGGCCCATTCGGCGGCGTCCACCTTGGCTTCGAGCGTGCCGGCATTGCTGTCGATCAGCACCCTGTCGCCGTCGCGCAGCTTGGCGATGGCGCCCGCGCAGGCCGCTTCCGGCACAACGTGGATGGCGGCCAGCACCTTGCCCGAGGCGCCGGACATGCGGCCGTCGGTGAGCAGGGCGACGCGTTGGCCGCGGTCCTGCATCACCGCCAGCGTCGGGGTGAGCTTGTGCAGTTCGGGCATGCCATTGGCGCGGGGTCCCTGGCCGCGGACTACGGCGATGAAGTCATCGGTCAGCAAACCCGCCTTGAATGCCTCGAGCAGGGCGTCCTGCGAATCGAAGATGCGCGCGGGCGCCTCGATGCGGCGATGCTCGTGCTTCACGGCCGAGACCTTGACGATGGCGCGGCCGAGGTTGCCGGTGATGCAGCGCAGGCCGCCCTCGGCGTCGAACGGATCCGACAGCGGCCGCAGGATGGTGGCGTCGCCGGTGTGCTCGGGCGGGTCGCGCCAGCGCAACACACCCTCGTCCAGCCACGGCTGCTTCGCCTGCTGGTGCAGGTCGCCACCGCTGACGCAGGCGATGTCCGCGTGCAGCAGTCCACCGCCCAGCAGCTCGCGGATGACGAAGGGCAGGCCACCGGCCGCCGCGAAATGGTTCACGTCGGCGGGGCCGTTGGGATAGACGCGGGCCAGCAGCGGCGTGGCGCGCGAGATCTCGTCCAGGTCGTCCCAGGTGATCAGCAGGCCGGCACTGCGGGCCACGGCGACCAGGTGGATGCAATGGTTGGTGGAGCCGCCGGTGGCG
>CAZXTV010000396.1:0-2062 GCA_964643705.1 uncultured Arenimonas sp.
TTCCGCGAGTTCTACCAGTGCGACATCGACGTGATCGGCAAGGACGCGCTCAGCGTGCGCCACGACGCCGAGATGCCGGCCGTCATCCATGCCGTGTTCTCCGAGCTGGGCGTGGGCGATTTCACCATCCAGTTGAACAACCGCAAGCTGCTGCGCGGCTTCTTCGAAGGCCTGGGCATCGCCGAAGGCGAGCGCCAGGCGCTGGTGCTGCGCGAGATCGACAAGCTCGACAAGCGCGGCGCCGACGCGGTGCGCGCCACGCTGACCGGGCCGGACTTCGGCCTGGCCGACGAGGTCGCCGACAAGATAATGGCCTTCGTGCAGGTGCGTTCGACCTCGCACGCCGACGCCCTGGCGCGCCTGGACGCGCTGGGCACCGGCAATGCCACCCTGGCCGAAGGCGTGGCCGAGCTGCGCGAAGTCATCGAACTGCTCAAGGCCCAGGGCGTGCCGGAAACCGACTACGCGGTGAACTTCTCCATCGCCCGCGGCCTCGACTACTACACCGGCACCGTTTACGAAACCACGCTCGACGAGCATCCCCAGATCGGCTCGGTTTGCTCGGGCGGCCGTTACGAAAACCTGGCAAGCCACTACACCAAATCGAAATTGCCGGGCGTGGGCATTTCCATCGGGGCCACGCGCCTGTTCTTCCAGCTGCGCGAGGCCGGCATCCTTTCGGCCGCGGAAAGTTCGGTGGACGTCATGGTTGGCCTGATGGACGAAGAGCGCCTGGCCGATTCGCTCGACATCGCCCGCCAGCTTCGCGGCGCCGGCATCAATGCCGAGGTGCAGATGGAGGGCAAGAAGCTGGCCAAACAGTTCCAGTACGCCGACAAGGCCGGCATCCGCTTCGTGGTGCTCTACGGCGAAGACGAAGCCGCGCGCAACGTGGTCACCGTCAAGGACCTGCGGGCCAAGGAACAGTTCGAAGTCGCCCGCGACGAGCTGGCCAAGACCCTGCGTGTCGAAATCGAGCAGCAGCGCGCCATGGGAGGCGTCTGACATGAAACCGATCACGCTCGACGGCCGCAGCCTCAACCGCGCGCAGGTCGCCGAGATCGCGCACGGCGCGCCGGTCACGCTCGACGCCGGCCAGATGCAGGCCGTGCAGCGCGCCGCCGATTTCCTGGCCGAACAGGTGCGCAAGCAGGAGCCCATCTACGGCGTCTCCACCGGCTTTGGCTCCAATGCCGACAAGCTGCTGGGCTCGCGCCGCGTGCGCCATGGCATGCCGGGCGCCGCCGACACCGACGAAACCGTGCTCGAGGAACTCCAGCGCAACCTCATCGTCACCCACGCGGTCTGCGTGGGTGAACCCTTCGGCGCCGACGTCGTGCGCGCCATGCTGGCGATCCGCATCAACACCCTGATGATGGGCCACTCGGGCATCCGCCCGCAGGTGCTCGAGGCGCTGGCCGCCATGCTCAACGCCGGCATCGTGCCGGTGGTGCCGCGCAAGGGCAGCGTCGGCGCCAGCGGCGACCTGGCGCCGCTGTCGCACCTGGCCATCGTGCTGCTGGGCGGCGGCGAAGCCTTCTACGACGGCGAACGCATTACCGGCGCCGAGGCCCTGGCCCGCGCCGGCCTGGAGCCGGTGACGCTGTCGCACAAGGAAGGGCTGGCGCTGAACAACGGCACCGCCCAGATGCTGGCCACCGCCGTGCTGGCGATCGAAAAGCTTGAAGACCTGCTCGACACCGCCGACCTGGCGGCGGCGATGACGCTCGATGCCTTCGCTGGCCGCCTGCGCGCCTTCGACCCGCACGTGCACGCGCTGCGCCCGCATCCGGGCCAGGTGCACGTGGCGCACCAGCTGCGCCGCCTGCTGGCCGGCTCCACGCTGTCGGACATCGCCTACCACCTGGTGCCCAAGTTCCGTTCCTGGCTGCCCGAAAGCTGGACCGACCCGGAACAGCAGGCCCTGGGCTTCGACATCGGCTGGGACTGGGTGCCGCTGACCCAGCGCCACGGCCGCGAGCGTTTCTACCAGCGCTTCCGGCCCTTCCGCGGTGGCAAGAAGCACCAGCCGCAGGACAGCTACTCGCTGCGCTGCATCCCG
>CAZXTV010000397.1:0-332 GCA_964643705.1 uncultured Arenimonas sp.
GATCAACCAGACCCTGTCGCGCACGATCATCACTTCGTTCGTGGCTTTCCTGACGATCCTGGCGCTGTACCTGTACGGCGGCAATTCGCTCAAGGGCATGGCCGAATCGCAGATGATCGGCATCGTCATCGGCACCCTGAGCTCGATCCTGGTGGCCTGCCCGATCCTGCTGCTGCTGGGCGTCACCAAGCAGGACCTGATGCCCAAGGCCAAGGCCGACGTCGAAGCCGAACTCGCCCGCCGTCCCTGAGTCCCTGGACGGCATGTAGGAGCGCCTTCAGGCGCGAATCGTTCGCCTTTGCCTTCGGCAATGAAGTGATTCGCGCCTGGAG
>CAZXTV010000397.1:342-2042 GCA_964643705.1 uncultured Arenimonas sp.
GACCTCCCCCGCCGTCCCTGCGTCCCCTGTACGGATTGTTGGCGCGCCTACCGGCGCGAATCACTTCTTTGCCTACGGAAAAGGCTAAAGATTCGCGCCTTATGGCGCTCCTACCGTGCCAATTTCCAGGCCAGCGGCAGCGCGATCACCGCCCAGGCGATGTCCCAGCCGCTGGTGGCGTGGCGCAGCAGTTCGCCGGCCAGCACCGGGCCCAGGCGCAGGGCCGAATCGACCGGCTGCAGGCCCAGCAGCATTCCCATGCTGATCGCGGCGTGGAACCAGTAGCCCAGCGCGACCGCCACCGCCGTGCCGGCCACCGCCGCCCAGGCCCGTGGCCGGCCCGCCGGCATCGCCGACAACCGCAGCAGCAGGGCCAGGTCCAGGGCCGCGACCAGGGCCAGCCAGCCGCTGGGGTCGCGCAGCCACAAGGACACCACGCTCCACAGCGCCACCATGCCCATCACGCCCGCCACCCAGGCCAGGGCGGGTAGCAGCCAGTCCACGGCGGTCGCAAGGGCGGTGCGGGGACGCTGCGTTGGGCTCAAGTCGGTTTACCGGGGTCGTGGCGGGCTAAAATAGCCGCGATTCCCGCCAGGCGATACCCGAGTGAGTTATTCCCGAACCAGCGAGCCGGTCAAGTTCGAGCGCGATTGCGCCGCCGTCATGGTGCCCCAGGGTGATGAAGTCACCCTGCCGGCCGGCACCGCCGGCTATATCACCCAGGCCCTGGGTGGCTCCTTCACCGTCTTCGTCGACGGCAACCTGTTCCGCATCGCCGGACCGGACGCCGATGCCATCGGCAAGGAGCGGCCGACGCCACTCGTACTGCCCGAAGGCGCCGGCGACGCCGACGTGGAAAAGATGGTCTGGGACCAGCTGCGCACCTGCTTCGACCCGGAGATCCCGGTCAACATCGTCGAGCTCGGCCTGGTCTACGACTGCGACCTGGCCCGAAACGAAGGCGGCGACCGCATCGTCAACATCCGCATGACCCTGACCGCGCCGGGCTGCGGGATGGGCGACATCCTGGTCCAGGACGTGCGTGACAAGGTCGAACAGGTTCCCACCATCGTCGAGGCCGACGTCGAACTGGTCTTCGACCCGCCCTGGAACCAGACCATGATGTCCGACGCCGCGAGGCTGGAAACCGGCATCTTCTGAGCAATCGGGGACTTGCGCGTCAGGACAGTGATCCTGACCCACTGCGGGCGCTTGTAGGGATCTCCTAACCGATCGAAACCTGGCCGACAAACGGTCGGATTTTTGCTGCGCGGCCGCTTGACCCATGACTTTCGTCACGCTAGCGTCGGCTTGGTGTCACGAACCTGAGACGTCCGTCACACATCCGGGTGGTATGCCCCCCCTGCAGTCAATTCGAGGCCAAGCATGGCCCGGCAGGTCGAGGCACTCCCAGGGGACCCGGGGCATGGATGCACACACGGCCGCTTGCCGGCCTTCGTTGCCATCACCTTTTCGGGGATCCAAAAATCGTGAGCAAACTCTCTCGCAAGCTCCGCCTGCGCGGAATCGTCGCGGCCACCTCGCTGGCCCTCGCTGGTTCAGCCTTCGCCGCCCAGGTCCAGACCGCCGGCCTCGAGCCGGGCCAGCAGTTCGACCGCTTCATCGTCAAGTACAAGCAAAGCGCGCCCGAAGCCCAGAACCCGGCTGCCCTGCGTCGGTCGCTGGAGGCCGCGTCGGTT
>CAZXTV010000398.1:0-2035 GCA_964643705.1 uncultured Arenimonas sp.
GACCTTGCGTCCCACCGAGCCCTTGGCATCGAACAGGTCGACCTCGACGCCGGCGGCGCGGGCGGTTTCTGCGGCCATCAGGCCGGCGGGGCCGCCGCCGATGACGGCGAGGCCGGGAAGGTGGGTCGATGGCATGGGGCGATTATGCTTGCACGTCACCCATCCTGCCGAGGACCGCGTGCCCTATACCCCGATCGTCGCCACCCTGGGCTACGTGCTGTCCGCCGACGGCCAGCGCTGCCTGATGGTCCACCGCAACGCCCGCGCGGGCGACAACCACCTGGGTAAATACAACGGACTGGGCGGCAAGATCGAGCCCGACGAGGACGTGATGGCCGGCATGCGCCGGGAGATCCGCGAGGAAGCCGGGCTGGAGTGCCAGTCGCTGCGCCTGCGCGGCACGATCAGCTGGCCGGGGTTTGGCAAGCACGGCGAGGACTGGCTGGGTTTCATCTTCCTGGTCGAGCGCTTCGCCGGCGAACCACCCGCCCGCAATGCCGAAGGCGACCTGCACTGGGTCCGCATCGACCAGATGGCCGGGCTGCCCCTGTGGGAAGGGGACCGGCATTTCCTGCCCCTGGTTTTCGACGATGATCCACGGCCGTTCCACGGAGTCATGCCCTACCGGGCTGGTCAAATGCTGTCCTGGTCGTATTCGCGGCTATAATGTCGCCAAAATGCAGCTAACGTCAGCGAAATGGTTTGTGAAGGGCGTTTGAAACCCCTCAAACCTGTGGATAACCTAATTTTTACGCGCCAAAGCGTATCCTTGGCCGGTTCCAGCCGCCTTGTACGGGCGGCAGGACAGCTTCACAGCTTTCCTTCGTGATCGCCGGGTCCCGGGTTCCGGGACGCACCGCCGCCTGGTTTGGGCCGCGGCACGATCGCGCTGTCCTTCCATCACGCCAAGGAGCGCCGCATGACCGACACCACCAGCAGTATTTCCGACCTGATCGAGATCAGCGAGGATGGCACCGCGTTCTACGAAGAAGCGGCGCAAAAGGTGAAAGATAAAAAGGTCAGCACGCTGTTTGCCCGACTGGCCAAGGCCAAGTCCGAGCTGGCCGCGGAGCTCTCCGGCGAGGTCAAGCCGGTTGCCAAGTCCAAGAAGCCCGCCAAGAAGCCGGTCAGCAGCCTGGTCGAGCTGAGCAAGGTTTACGCCGGCATGCGCAAGCAGTGGCCTGAATCCCCGGTCGAACGCTTCACCCGCATGGCCGAGATCGAAGGCCAGTTCCAGACCACCTTCCAGAAGGTCGTCCTGGACCGCGACCACAGCTTCGTGGTGCGCGTGCTGGCCAAGCAGTACGTGTCCAAGGCGGAAGTCCTGAACAAGGAACTGCGCGCCTGCCAGCGCAACGCCTGAGTTGGATCACGGACGTCGAACTTTGAACACTGATCAAGGCGGATCAAGAGCCGATAAGGGCGGATACAGCAAATTGTTCAATTAGGCTCTATCCGTTTTTATCCGTCATTTCCGCTTTTATCCGCGTCCAAAAACGAAACCGCCCGAAGCCGGGCGGTTTCTTTTTGTGCAAGGTTGGTGATTACTCGGTGTCGGGCTTGGCCTCGAGGCCACGGCGCTTGAGCAGGGGGCCGACTTCCGGGTCGCGGCCGCGGAAGTCGCGGAAGATCTGCATGGCGTCGGCGCTGCCGCCGCGCGAGAGCAGGGTCTTGCGGAAGTGGTCGCCGTTTTCGCGGGTCAGGCCGCCGTTTTCCTTGAACCATTCCACCGACTCGGCGTCCAGCACCTCGGACCACAGGTAGGCGTAATAGCCCGCCGAATAGCCGCCCATGATGTGCGAGAAGTAGGCGCTGCGGTAACGCGGCGGCACCGGCGCGTAGTCCAGGCCCGCGGCCTGCAGCGCCTTGGCTTCGAAGGCCAGGGTGTCGGTGGCGACGTTGCCGGCGGTCTGCTGGTGGATGGACTGGTCGAGCATGGCCGCGGCCAGGTACTCGGTGGTCGCATGGCCCTGGCCGTACTGCTCGGCGGCCAGCACCTTGTCCAGCAGCGCCTGGGGGATGGCTTCGCCGGTTT
>CAZXTV010000399.1:0-2034 GCA_964643705.1 uncultured Arenimonas sp.
CTAACGCCTATTAGGCCCCAAATCTGAGGCGATGCAGGGATGCTGCTGGCGGATGGTCATTGCGTCAAGTCGGGAAATGCCCGTGCCACGGGCGTCCAGGCGAGCGCGAGACATAGCTGGATAACGCTTGAGGTCGGTTTATTCGTCATGGCGGCGGTGTAACTGGTTATGGGAGACCGAGCGGGCAATAAATCAGCGGGATTTTCTCAGCCCGCGGCCTCGAAGGCGCGTCTCATCCAGTCGGTCAGCTCGGCGTCCACCTGGGACGCGTCGTTCAGCCTCACCCGGTAGTTGCACATCTGCCCGGCCGGCAGCTTCTCGAGCCGCGGCGATTCCGGAAGGTCCTTGATGTTCAGGCCAAGCTCGACGCGGGTGTTGGTGGGAGGACCGATCATCGCGAACTGTTTCTTGCGGCGGTAGCTGATGTATTTCTGCTTGGGCGACGCCTCGAAGTCGCCCAGCGGCTTCATCCTCGCCAGCAGCGCGTCATGGATGGGGCGGAGCGCGGCCTTCGGGCCGGAGTACAGCGTTTGAAGGGGATCGGCGGCAGCCTGATTCGGCGCCGCTGCCTGTTTTGCCGCGTGGGCCAGGGTGTTGGCGTCGCCGTGGCCCAGGCCGAGTTCGGCCTTGAGGTGCGCCACGATCTCGCCGTGTTTCGCCAGCCCGCTGTCGCGTATGAATTCGAACAGTTCGTCGAGTGATTTGGCCGTGCGTGCCTGGATGTTGCGCAGTTGGGTGTCCACCGCCTTTTGGAGGTCGGTCATGTCGGTCTCCCCGGGGTAAGGCTTGTCATGTGGAATTCCCGGGCATCCTCGCCCACGATCGAAAAGCCGAGTCGTTCGTAGAGTCGTTTCGCGGGATTGGCCTTGAGCACAGACAATCCCACCGCAACGCCGGCCCGTGCCGCGTCGGCCAGCAGGTCTTCGAGCAGGCCTTGGCCGACGCCCTGTCCCCGGATGCTTTCCGACAGCTGGAGCTGCAGTACGTGCCACTGCGCGGGTTCGCACAGCAGCTTGAGCATGCCGACGGGTTGCCCATGGAGCAGCAGGATCTCGGCGCAGTCGAAACGGTGCCGCACCCGGACAAGGTAGTCCTCGTCGGTGCCGGGCAGGTCTGCGGCGGCCAGGTGCGGCCCCATGCTTTCCCGCCGCAGCGCGAGCAGGAAGGGCAGGTCGGCTTCGGTGGCCGGGCGACGGGTCAGCGGCGCGCCGCGCCGCTGTCCGTTGCCATCGATCAGCAGGGAAGCGGAGACGAAGAGTGCGGATGGCTTCATGGGCCGGGACCGATGGCGCGTGCCTCAGTGTGCGGCGGCTGGCCGGTACCCCAGCAAACGTGCCGGCAGGAACAGCACGGTCCTGAGCAGCGCGAAGACGGCGTCCACGGCGATGCCCAGCGCCCGGAACGGCAGGCTTAGCAGCCACAGCACCGGCCACAGGACCAGCACCAGGATCGCCAGCGGCCAGGCCAGCACGAACAGCAGGCACCAGATCACGGCAATCATCAGGGTCTTCATGGGGGGCTCCCTCGTTGGGCCAATGGAAACAACTGGGAATTTACGCTCCCGCCTACCAGGATTCCAGCAAGGGGCCAGCGCCACACCCAAGCGGACGCGGCACAAGCCGCCGCGCCGAAGACCAGCACAGCGTGCTCAGCCACTGCTTGAGAGCTTGAGGCCAACAATGCCGGCGACCACCAGCACGATGCTGACGATGCGCAGCGCCGAGGCGGGCTCCTTGAACAGCACCATGCCGGCGATCGCCGCGCCAACGGCGCCAATGCCCACCCAGATGCCATAGGCGGTTCCCAGGGGAATATCGCGCATCGCCAGGCTCAGCAGCCAGAAGCTGCCGCCCATGGCGATCACGGTTAGCACGCTGGGCAAGGGCCTGGTGAAGCCTTCGGTGTATTTCAGGCCAACGGCCCAACCCACTTCCAGAAGGCCCGCCAGGGCCAGGAACAGCCAGTTCATGCGTGTACTCCGGTCAGTGGGGCCGTCCCCGGATGGGTAAACCGCGCCGGGTCATCCCGTTCGCC
>CAZXTV010000400.1:0-2026 GCA_964643705.1 uncultured Arenimonas sp.
TGGACGCCCTGTTCGTATCCACCCTTGCCGTCGCCATCGCCGAAATCGGCGACAAGACCCAGCTGCTCGCGCTGGTGCTGGCAGCCCGCTACCGCAAGCCCTGGCCCATCGTGGCCGGCATCCTGGTGGCCACCATCCTCAACCACGCCCTGGCCGGCTGGCTGGGCGCGCTGGTGTCGGGCTGGGTCGATCCGCAGTGGCTGCGCTGGGGCGTGGTGCTGTCCTTCCTGGCGGTGGCCGCCTGGGCCCTGGTGCCCGACAAGCTCGACGAGGATGAAGCCAGGGCGCCGCGCTTCGGGCCCTTCCTGGCCACGCTGGTCGCCTTCTTCATCGTGGAAATGGGCGACAAGACCCAGGTTGCCACCGTGGTGCTGGCCGCCCAGTACGACCCGCTGTGGCAGGTGGTGGCCGGTACAACCCTGGGCATGGTGCTGGCCAATGCGCCGGTGGTGCTGCTGGGCTCGCGGTTCGCCGCGAAGCTGCCGCTGAAGGCCGCGCGGTATGCCGCGGCCGCGCTGTTCGCCGGGCTGGGGCTGTGGGTCGCCGCCTTCGGACTGCCCGGCTGAGTCGGCGCTGCGGCAGACGGCCGGACCGGCCGGCGGGTATGCTGCCCGCAAACCCGAACAGGCCACGACCCCCGGCGTGAGTACCCTGCGAGAAACCCTGGATGACCTCGCCAGCGCCCTGCGCGAGCGTCCCGACGACCTGCTGCTCGAGATCGGCGCCGGCGGCGAACTGCTGGTCGCGCGCCTGCGCGTCTTCGCCGCCTGCCTGCTGATGCTGCTGCCCGGCCTGAACTGGCTGGGCGGCGGCGTGGCCGGCGAATCCCTGGCCGGGCTGGCCGGCGCGGTGGGCGTGCTGCTGCTGTCGATGGCCTGGCTTCGGCTGGCGCTGCGCAGCCGGCGCCTGCCCTGGCTGCCGATGTTCTCTTCATGTTTCGACGTCACCCTGGTCAGCGGCGTGCTGGCGCTCCTGGGTCTTTGGGGCACCCCCGTGGCCACGCTCAACAGCACCGTGGTCTGGTCGTGTTACCTGCTGGCGATCTTCGCCACCGCGATGCGGCACGACCTGCGGGTCACCCTGGCCGCGGGCACGCTGGCGCTGGTGCAGTCGGCCCTGCTGTGGCTGGTGGTGGTGGCCACCGCCGACGACCCCCTGGTGTCGGCCGAGTACGGCACCGTGTCCACGTCCACCCAGCTCCAGCGCCTGGTATTGCTGGCGGTGGCCACGCTGGTGGCAGCGGTCATCGTGTTCCGCGCCCAGCGCCTGACCCAGTGGTCGTCGACCGACGGCCTGACCGGCCTGCACAACCGCAGCTACCTCAATGCCCAGGTGCCCGCCAAGGTCGAAGCCGCGCGCCGCGAGGGCCGCACGCTGTGCCTGGCCCTGGTCGACCTGGACAATTTCCGCCACATCAACGCCGAACTGGGCCACCTGGCCGGCGACCGCGCCCTGCGCCACGCGGTGGCGGTGATCCGCCGCGAGCTCGGCCGGGAAGAACCGATGATCCGGGTCGGCGGCGAGGAGTTCGTGCTGCTGCTGCCCCTGCCGGTGGGCGCCGCCTGGGAGCGCATGGAAGTCCTGCGGCGCAAGCTCGAAGCCTCGCCCTTCCTGGCCGAACCCGACGTCGAACCGCGCCGGCTGACCCTCAGCGCCGGCCTGGCCTGCTGCCCGCAGGACGCCAACGACCTGTCGGGACTGATGAAACGGGCCGATCAACGCCTGCGTGCCGCCAAGGCCGCCGGCCGCAACCGCGTGGTGGCCCGCGACGGCGAATGATCCCGCCTTGCCGGGGCGGGGGTCGTGAACTACCCTGCCGCATCCTTCCGCGGTCTTGCCTCCCATGGTTTCCAGCATTTTGTTCGGCCTGTTCGGGCTGTCGGTCCTGATCGGCATCGCCTGGCTCTTCTCCAACAACAAGCGGGCCGTGGACTGGCGCCTGGTGCTTACCGGTATCGCCCTGCAGATCGGCTTCGCCGCGCTGGTGCTGCTGGTGCCGGGTGGCCGCGAGGTCTTCGACTGGCTG
>CAZXTV010000401.1:0-2016 GCA_964643705.1 uncultured Arenimonas sp.
CTGGGCCGTGCAGGACCAGCCGCAGAAGAACATCTTCATTGGCCGCCACGACGGCTACCACGGTTCCACCGTGGCCGGCGCCAGCCTCGGCGGCATGAAGGGCATGCACAAGCAGGGTGGCCTGCCGATCCCGGACATCGTCCACATCGATCCGCCCTACTGGTTCGGCGACGGCGGCGACATGGACGAAGAAGCCTACGGCCTCCACTGCGCCCGGCGGCTCGAGGACAAGATCCTGGAGCTGGGCCCGGAGCGCGTGGCCGCCTTCATCGGCGAGCCGGTGATGGGCGCCATCGGCGTCTACATCCCGCCGCGCAACTACTGGCAGGAAATCGAGCGCATCTGCCGCAAGTACGACGTGCTGCTGGTGGCCGACGAGGTCATCACCGGCTTCGGCCGCACCGGCGAATGGTTCGCCAGCCAGACCTACGGGTTCCGGCCGGACGTGATGACCCTGGCCAAGGGCATCACCTCGGGTTACATCCCGCTGGGCGCGGTGATGTTCAACGACCGGGTCGCCGGCGTGCTGCAGGGCAGCGAACTGGCCCACGGCTATACCTATTCCGGGCACCCGGTCTGCGCCGCCGTGGCGCTGGAGAACATCCGGATCCTGGAACAGGAACACATCGTCGAAACCTGCCGGAACAACATCGGGCCTTACCTGGGCGAGAAATGGAAGGCACTGGGCGAGCACCCGCTGGTGGGCGAGGCCCGCTTCGTCGGCATGGTCGGGGCCCTGGAACTGGTGCCCTCCAAGCCTTCACGGGCGTATTTCCCGGACCGGGGCAGGGTGGGCCAGGTGTGCCGCGACTTCGCCCTGCAAAACGGCCTGATCCTTCGTGCCACCAACGACGCGATGCTGCTTTCGCCGCCGCTGGTGATCAGCCGGTCCCAGGTGGACGAACTCGTCGAAAAGGCCTGGAAGGCCCTGGACCTGACCGCCCGTGAATTGGGCATGGCGACGGGCTGAGCTGTGGTTATGATGTTTGAGCCGTCCAACCGCTTCAGTCACCCCGAGGGGAGTGTGCCGATGAACGCCAGGATGTCCGCCCTGTTCCTATGCTTTGCCCTGGCCGGTTGCGGCGGGGACCGACCCGCCGGCGACAGCGCTGATGCCGCCGGGGCCGCGCCTTCGGGCGCCAAAGTGCTCAACGTCTACAACTGGTCCGACTACATCGGCGAGGACACCATCGCCGGCTTCGAGGCCGAGACCGGCATCAAGGTGACCTACGACGTGATGGACTCGAACGAGGTGCTCGAGACCAAGGTCATGACCGGCAATACCGGCTACGACGTCGTGGTTCCCTCGCTGACCTTCCTGGCCCGCCAGGTCCAGGCCGGCGTGTACATGCCGATCGACAAGTCGCGCCTGAAAAACTACGGAAACCTCGATCCGGCGATGATGGCGCTGCTGGCCACCAATGACCCCGGCAATACGCACTCGATTCCCTACCTGTGGGGAACCACGGGCATCGGCTACAACGTCCAGAAGGTCAGGGAGGCGCTGGGCGACGACGCGCCGGTGGACAGCTGGGCGCTGGTGCTGGAGCCGGAGAACCTGGCCAAGCTCAAGGGCTGTGGGGTCGGCATCCTCGACACCCCGTCCGAAATCATCCCGCCGGTGCTGCATTACCTGGGCGAAGACCCCAACAGTTTCGACGAGGCCGTGATCCAGAAGGGTGTCGACCGCCTGAAGCTGCTGCGGCCGCACATCACCTACTTCCACAGCTCCCAGTTCATCAACGACCTGGCCAACGGCGATATCTGCGTGGCGGTGGGCTGGTCGGGCGACATCATCCAGGCCCAGGGACGTGCCACCGAGGCCGACAAGGGCGTCGAAGTGGCGTACTCGATCCCGAAGGAAGGCGCCCCGATGTGGTTCGACATGCTGGCCATCCCCAAGGACGCGCCCAACGCCGACAATGCCTACCTGTTCCTGGACTACCTGCTGCGGCCGGACGTGATGGCCGGCATCCAGAACTACGTGATGTACGCCAGCGCCAACCAGGCGGCGCT
>CAZXTV010000402.1:0-2007 GCA_964643705.1 uncultured Arenimonas sp.
TCACGGTGGCTGCGATTGGTTTCGTCAACGCCGGGCTGCTGACCTTCTCGCAGTCGCTGTGGGTGCTGTTCGGCGCCAATGTCGGCACCACGATGACCGGCTGGCTGGTCGCGCTCGTAGGTTTCCAGGTCAAGGTCGAAGTGGCCGCCCTGCCCCTGGTCGGGCTCGGCATGGCCCTGCGCCTGACCGGCGCGGAAACACGCCGCGCGGCCATTGGCACGGCGCTCACCGGCTTTGGCGTGCTGTTTCTGGGCATTGGTTTCCTGCAGGAAGCATTCGCGCTCGATGGCGAAGCCCTCGACCTTTCGGGCCTGGGGGGCGGCCTGCTGTCGGTGCCGGCCTACCTGCTCGCGGGGCTGCTGCTCACGGTGCTGATGCAATCCTCGAGTGCCTCGCTGGCGATCACCCTGACCCTGGCGCACTCCGGGGTGGTTACGCTCAACGAATCGGCCGCCATGGTGATCGGCGCCAACATCGGCACCAGCGTCACCGCGATCCTGGCGGCCATCGGCGCCACCGCCAACGCCAAGCGCGCGGCCAGTGCCCATGTGTTGTTCAACCTGCTGACCGCGGTCGCCGCCCTGGGCTTGCTGCCCTGGCTGCTGCAGGGCGTGGACCTGCTGGGCGACGTGCTCGACCTGGAGAATTCACCGGCCATCACGCTGGCCCTGTTCCACACCGTCTTCAACGTCCTTGGCGTGATCCTGATGTGGCCCCTGGCCGACCGCATGGCCGCGCAGCTCAAGCGCCGTTTCCGCAGCCACGACGAGACGCGCGGGGAGCCGCGCTACCTCGACCAGAACGTCGCCTCGGTGCCTTCGCTGGCCGTCGACGCGCTTCGCCGCGAGATATTCCGGCTCGGCCGCAAGGCGATGTCGGGGGCGCACGCCGGCATCGCCCGCCTGACCGGCCAGCCGCCCGGGGAAGTGGACGGCGGCTACGAGCGCCTGGGCCACGCCATCCAGCAGTTCATCGCGGGCCTGGGCCGGTCCTCGATGTCCGGGAGCACCGCCGAGGCCCTGGCCCGGCTGCTTCGCGTCCAGCATTACTACGACAACTGCCAGGAACAGGTGCAGGGCATCGCCGGGGGCCAGCGGGCGATGGCCGCGCTCGCCGATCCGGCCCTGAAACAGCAGTTGCTGGCCCTGGCGGCCGAGGCCGACGAACTGCTGGTGCAGCTCGACCCCGCGCACGCCCCGTTTTCGCCCCTGGCCGAACACCAGGCGACACGCTTCGAGTCGCACTACGAAACGCTCAAGGCGAACCTGCTCGCCGCCGGTGCCGATGGCCGCCTGGATATCGCCGCCATGGACTCGCTGCTGCGCAGCTTCAGCGCCTTGCGCCGGACGGTGCAGCAGGCTGGAAAAGCCGCCCGGCTGCTGGACCTGCTGACGCCCGGCTGAGCGGAGGGTCCGGCTGCGCCACCCGCGGGCGCGTCAGCTGCCGGGGGCCTGGTTCACCACCGGTTGGCCGCTGGCGTCGGTGACCACCCGGAACCGCTGCTTGCCGAAGTAGAAAGTGAAGCGGAAGGTGCCGGCGTCCTCGCCGGTACCGCGTTCGCACAGGGTGGCGATGCGGCGATCGGCAACCATGGCCGGCACCTGGCCGGGATCCAGGCCCAGGCCCTGGGCCACGAGGGCGGCGTCCACTTCGACGATGCCCGGCACCGGCGCCGGGTCCGGCGCGTGGTCCGGGGGCGAGGTGTCCACGCCTGCGGCATCCAGCGCCTCGGCGACGCCGCTGAGCGCGTGGGAGTCGAAGTCGTTCCATTCAATGGCGGTCATGGCGGGCCTCCTGCATGGACCCCATCCTGGCGCCCGCGAACCCCGGGTTCCCTGACCTGGGTCAGGCCGCGGACAGGGTCCGGTCGTCGGTGGCGCTGGGGACCCGGAGTTTCCGGGGCAATCCCATGGCCGCCCACCGCGCCCAGCCGGGCATCACGGCCGCCCACTTCACCCGCTGGCTGCAGCTGTGGCGTGAAACCACCGCCGAACTGTTCGAGCCTGG
>CAZXTV010000403.1:0-1738 GCA_964643705.1 uncultured Arenimonas sp.
TGGGAACGCGGTGAACTGGACAAGGCCGAAGTGGCCATGCACGACTACCTTCGCTTCAGCCTGGAGCTCAGGAGCCGCGAGCCCGACAACGCCGACTACACCACCGAACTGGCCTACGCCTACTCCAACCTGGGCAGCCTTTCGCGCGCGCGCGGCGATGCCAAGACCGCGCTGGCCTACTTCGGGCTGTGCCGGGAAATCAACGAACAGCAGCTCGAGGCCAAGCCCGGTGATCCGGACCTGACGCTGACGCTGGCCGAAACCTGGTCCTGGATCGGCTCGGCCACCGTGGACGACGGCGACCTGCGCGCCGGCGAACAGGGCTTCGCGCAGGTGGCGCGGCTGCTGCAGCCCCTGCATGAGCGGGGCGGCAGCGCACGCGCCTCGGACCTGCTGGGCAGGAACACCATCTTCCACGCCAACGTCAACCTCGACCTGGGCAATGCGGAGGCGGCGCGTGAACTCATCGCCCAAGGGCAGTCGATCTACGCCGGGCTGACCGCCAAGGACCCACAGAACGCCTCATGGGCGCGCTCCGCGCAGCGGGCACGGCTGACCGGACTGAGCATGCTCGGCCATGGCGAATGGGGGGCCTCGCACGACGAGCAACTCGACCAGGCCATCGAAAGGCTTTCGGGCCTGCGCACGCAGGATCCCACCAACGCCGGATTCGCGATCGACATTTCCCAGGGCCTCCGGCTGAGGGCCTTGCACGCCCTGGCCAGGGGCGACATCGACCAGGCCCGGGACTCCGCCCGGCAGGCGCACGAAATGATGGCTGCCTCGTTTGCGGCCACCGACTATTCGCCGCAACGCCTGGTGGAGCTGGCCAAGGCCGCCCAACTCCTCGGCACGACGCTGGCCGCCGGTGGCGACATCCAGGCGGCCCGGGCCACGTGGCGCGACGCGGCAGCACTGCTGGACAAGCAGGCCAACACCACCTTCGACTTCATTCCGGTGCGCCGCCTGCTCGCACTCGACCTGGGCCAGGAACAGGCGCTGAAATCCCTGGAAGCAAAACTGCAGGATGCCGGGTACCGCGATGCCCGGATGGACCCGATCCACACCTTCGCCGGCAGGTTCCAGCCGGTCCGCTCGTCACCATAGGGAAAACGCCATGCGCACCACTGACTTCGCAATGCCGATCCTTCTCACCCTTGCCCTGGCCCTCCCGGGCTCGCTCGCCGCGCAGGGAAACAGCCCCGACTTCCAGGTGCTGCTCGACCCTGCCACCTGCGAGTTCACCGGCGGCAGCGACGGCGCGGGCAACGTCGAGGTCGACTCGGGTACGGGCAACAAGATGATCCAGGTGATGCTGACCACCCCCCAGGGCTACAGCATCGAACCCGTGCAGTTCTCGGGCGAAGGCGCCGACCAGATGCTGGCCGCCGGCGGCGGCAATGCCCGGGTGGTGAACATCTTCAACCGCAACAGCGGCCCCGCCGACGTGAAGTACTCGGTCAACGTTCGCAACGACGCCACCGGCGAGATCACGGCCTGCGATCCGCGCATCATCAATCGCTGAGGCAGGCAGGCCTGGCCGCGACGGATCATGTCGCGGCCAGGTGCACCCCCGCGATCGCGCGGCCGGAGGGGTCGGCCGCCGCCGCGAACGCCGGATCCCATGCCATCGCCGCCGGCGACGAGCAGGCGATGGACTTGCCGCCTGGCACCGTTCGGGCGCAGGCCTCGCCGGGGAATTCGCGTTCGAACAGCTCGCGGTACCAATAGGCCTCCT
>CAZXTV010000403.1:1748-2007 GCA_964643705.1 uncultured Arenimonas sp.
GTCGGCGGCGGGTTCACCGGGAAGCGCAGCGTGGCCTGGGCCATCATCGCGTCGCTGACGTAGCGCTCGGCGTGCGCTTTGCGGCCGTCGATCCAGCCGTAGCCGACGCCGTCGCTGAACTGTTCCTTCTGGCGCCAGAGGATTTGATCCGGCAATACGCCCTGGAAGGCTTCACGCAGTACCGCCTTTTCGATGCGGCCCTTGCCCGCCATCTTGTGGGCGGCGTCCATGGACATGGCCAGGTCAAGGAACTCGAGGT
>CAZXTV010000404.1:0-1996 GCA_964643705.1 uncultured Arenimonas sp.
ACCAGCAGCGCCACCGCCATCGCCGCCAGGCCTTCGCCGCGACCGGTGAACCCGAGCTTCTCGGACGTGGTGGCCTTCACGCTGACCGCGTCCGCGTCCACGCCCAGGTCGGCGGCCAGGTTGTCGCGCATCGCCTGCGCATGTGCGGCGACCCGCGGCCGTTCGCAGACCACGGTGACGTCGGCGTTGCCCAGCCGCCAGCCGCGTTCGGCCAGCAGGCCAGCGCAGTGGCGCAGGAACACGCGGCTGTCGCAACCCTTCCAGCGATCGTCGGAGGGCGGGAAATGCACACCGATGTCCCCCAGCGCCAGCGCGCCCAGCAGGGCATCGCACAGCGCGTGGATCACCACGTCGCCGTCGGAATGCGCCAGCACCCCGCGTTCGTGCGCAATGCGCACGCCACCCAGGACGACATGGTCGCCGTCGCCGAATGCATGTACGTCGTAACCCTGGCCAATTCGGAAGTCAGTCATGGCGCAATTGGAATTCCTCGGAAACGATTTTCGGATCTTGAACGCGGATCAAAGCGGATAACACGGATAAGGGCGGATAGAACCGTCTGGAGGTAAGTGCACTATCCGCTCCTATCCGTGTTATCCGCTTTGATCCGCGTCCATATTCGACGTACGGGACAGGATGAACTCTGCCAATGCGAGGTCGGCGGGAGTGGTGATCTTGAGGTTGTCGTCGCGGCCTTCGACCAGGCGGGGCTTGAGCCCAAGGCGTTCGACGGCCATGGCCTCGTCGGTGACGCGGATGCCGCTGCGGTGGGCCGCCGCCATCGCCCGGGTCAATCCGCCGCGGCGGAAAAGCTGGGGGGTGAGCGCGCGCCAGAGCGCTTCGCGCGGTTCGGTGGCCAGGCAGCGGCGCTGGTCGTCGGCGCGTTTTAGCGTGTCGCGCACCGGCGCCGCCAGCAGGGCGCCAACGGCCTCTTCCCGGCCCTCGGCGAGCAGCCGGGCCAGGTCGTCGCGATGCAGGCAGGGCCGGGCGGCGTCGTGCACCAGCACCCATTGGTCTTCACTGACGCTGGCCGGAAGCGCATGCAGCGCGGCCAGCACCGAGTCGGCACGTTCGCCGCCGCCCACGCAGGTGAGCACCGGCTTGCCGCCGACGTCCCGCCAACCTGGCCAGTGCGCGTCGTCGGGGGCCAGCGCCACCACGGCGCCGTCCACGTCCGGGTGGTCGAGCACCGCACGCAGGCTGTGTTCGATCACCAGCCGGCCAGCCAGCACCAGGTATTGTTTTGGCGTCTCGCCGCCGAAGCGGCTCCCGCGGCCGGCAGCGGGCACGATGGCCCAGGTCACTGCCCGGGCTCCCGGCCACCGGCGGCCTCGGGCGCGGGCGGCTCGGGCTCGACCACGCGGTAGAAGACTTCGCCGGGCTTGACCATGCCCAGCTCGCTGCGGGCGCGGTCCTCGACCGCCGCCTCGCCCGACTTCAGGTCCTCGACTTCCGCGGACAGCGCATCGTTGCGCTGTTGCAGGCGGGCGTTTTCACGCCGCTGCAGCTCGACCCGCGATTCCAGCGCGCGCGCCTCGCGCAGGCCGCCATCGCCCCACCAGAACTTGACCTGCAGGCCCATCAGGGCCAGCAGCAAGAGGGCGAATGGCCACCAGCGGCGCAAGGACCGGGCTCAGCGCTTGAGGCTGACGAAAGCGTTGTTGCCGGCGTAACGCGCCTGGTCGCCCAGCGCCTCCTCGATGCGCAGCAGCTGGTTGTACTTGGCCACCCGGTCGCTGCGGCACAGCGAGCCGGTCTTGATCTGGGTGGCCGTCGTGGCCACCGCGATATCGGCGATCGTGGTGTCCTCGGTTTCGCCGGAACGATGCGAAACCACCGCCGCGTAGTTGGCGGCGTCGGCCATGGCGATCGCTTCCAGGGTTTCGGTAAGCGTGCCGATCTGGTTGACCTTGATCAGGATGGCGTTGGCGATGCCCTTCTCGATGCCCTCGCGGAAGATCTTCGGGTTGGTGACGAACAGGTCGTCGCCGACCAG
>CAZXTV010000405.1:0-1758 GCA_964643705.1 uncultured Arenimonas sp.
CCTTCTTTGCCAAAGGCAAAGTCAAAAGATTCGCGCCTGAAGGCGCTCCTACAAGTTTGCGTCAGTCCTGGAAAACTTCGTCGAAGAAGTCTTCCATCATCCCGTAGGCGCGCTTCGCGGCCCGGGCGTCGTACATGCAACCCGGGCTGTTGGCGTCGGCCTCGGCGAAGCAGTGCACGGCGCCGCTGAAGTTGACGAACTGCCAATCGGCCCCGGCGGCGGTCATCTCGTCCTGGAAACCGGTGATCTGCGCCTGCGGCACGTAGGTGTCGGCGGCGCCGTTGAGCACCAGCAGGCTGGCGCTTACTTCACCCTGCTTCGCCGGCATCGACGTTTCGAGGTTGCCGTGGAAGCTGACCACGCCGGCGACGTCGGCACCGCTTCGCGCCAGTTCCAGGACGACAGCGCCGCCGAAGCAGAAGCCGATGCCGCCCAGATGGCTCGCATCCAGCGGGGTTTTCCCGGCCGAGTCGCGCAGCACGCCCAGCGCGGCATTGATTCGGCCGCGAAGGGCGTCGCGGTCGGCGTACACGGCGCCGGCGGCCTCGCCGGCCTCCTGGGCGTTGGCCGGGCGAACGCCGCTGCCGTACATGTCCACCAGCAGGATGACGTAATCGTCGTCGGCCAGCGCCTTGGCCTTTTCGACCGCCGCGTCGGTGACGCCCATCCAGTTGGGCACCATCAGCAGGCCCGGGCGCCGGTCGTCCTTGTCGGCGTCGTACACCAGATAACCGTCGAAGGTGGTGCCGCCGTGTTCCCAGCTCACCGGCTCGGCGACGGGTTTGGCCTGGGCGGCTGCGGCCAGGGACAGCAGGGCAAGGGCGAGCAGGCAACGGCGCATGGCGGTGGGTCCTTGAAAACCGGGGGCCAAAACCGGGGTCAGAGTCGACTTTTCCCGATGCTGTCCCCGTTGCCGTTAAACCCCGATGAAAAGTCGACTCTGACCCCGGTTTTCGGCTTTCAGGCGACGCCGAGGCCGGGGATGGTGTTGATCAGCTCCGGGTCGAAGCCGGCGGCCTTGGCGAAATGCCGGCCCCGGTCGATGTAGTCGCGGTAGCGCGGGAAACTTGGCGCACCGGGCGAGAGCAGCAGGACGCCGTCGTGGCCCAGGGCCTGCAGGCCCAGTTTCACCGCCTCGCTGACTTCCTCGGCCTCGGCCAGGATGAAGCGCCCGCCCTGCGCCAGCGGCTTGAGTTTTTCGTGGATACGCGGGCCGTTCTGGCCCATGGTCACCACGGCGGTGACTGGTTCGGACGCGATGCGTTCGACGCAGATGCCCCAGTCCAGTCCGCGGTCGTAGCCACCCACCAGCAGCGCCACGCGGCGGCCGCGGTAACAGTCGAGCGCGGCGATGGTGGACTGCGGCGTGGTCGAGATCGAATCGTTCACCGACTCGACGCCGTGGCGCAGGCCCAGCGACTGCAGGCGGTGCGGCAGCGCCCGGAAGCTGGCCGCCGACGCCGCCAGCCCGACGGCGTCCAGGCCCAGGGCCTCGATGGTGGCCAGCGCAGCGCACAGGTTCAGGCGGTTGTGGCGGCCCGGCAGCGGTACGTGGCGGGCGTCAAGCACCGGCTGTTCGCCGCGGTAGACCATGGCCTCGCGCAGGTGCCAGCCATCGGCGTGGTTGAACCAGTGCACCTTGGTCACGGGCGGCACGTCGAGTTCGACCAGGTGCGGGTCGCCGGCGTTGAGCACGGCCAGGCGCGGCGCCGCGCGGGTAATCAGGGCGAGCTTGTCGGCGTAATAACGCGCTTCGCT
>CAZXTV010000405.1:1768-1988 GCA_964643705.1 uncultured Arenimonas sp.
AGGTGTTCCGGAAACAGGTTCAGCACCACCGCCACGTCGACGTCGCGGGCTTCGGTGGTCTGGTAGCTCGACAGTTCGATCGCCCAGTATTCCGGCGGCGGCTGCACGTCCAGCAGTTCAAGCAGGGGCAGGCCGATGTTGCCGGCCAGCGCGGTGCGGGCACCCGAGGCACGCAGCAGGTGGGCCACCAGCGCGGTCGTGGTGGACTTGCCCTTGCTGC
>CAZXTV010000406.1:0-1987 GCA_964643705.1 uncultured Arenimonas sp.
ACGAACGCATCATCGCGCCGGGGTGGAAGGCGGTGATCTGGTTGTCGTCCAGGTCTGTGGTGATGAAGGCCTGGGCGGTATACAGGTCGGCCAGCGTCTTGACGTGGTCCAGGCGGATCTCACAGGCCTCGAAATGCTCCCGGTAGGGCTCGAAGTCCTGGCCGACGGTGGCCATCGGGATCGGGTCGCCGCCCAGCAGCTTGAGGTTGTAGGCGATGTTGCCGGCGCAGCCGCCGAATTCGCGGCGCATCCGCGGCACCAGGAAGGACACATTCAGGATGTGCACCTTGTCGGGAAGGATGTGGTTCTTGAACTGGTCCTGGAACACCATGATGGTGTCGTAGGCCAGGGAACCGCAGATCAGGGCGGATGCCATCGTTCGGGACCTCTCGGGGCAAGGGCGGGGCGGCTGCCCGCAAAGGCGCACATGTTAGCGCGGCCCCCGCCCTAAGGCACGGGATAACGGGTTTTTACCTTGCCGCGTGCGAGGGTGGTTGCTACGCTAGCCCACCCCCCGAAACCCCACATTTAACGGGCTCTCCCGCATGTTCAAGAAGCTCCGCGGGCTGTTCTCGAACGATCTTTCGATCGACCTCGGAACCGCCAACACCCTCATTTTCGTCCGCGGACAGGGCATCGTGCTCAACGAGCCGTCCGTGGTCGCCGTTCGCCACAGCCAGGGCGGGCGCGAAGTCGCCGCCGTCGGCGCCGAAGCCAAGAAGATGCTCGGCCGCACCCCGGGCAACATCACCACGCACCGGCCCATGAAGGACGGCGTCATCGCCGACTTCACGCACACCGAGGAAATGCTCAAGCAGTTCATCAAGAAGGTGCACAAGTCGCGCTTCCTGCGACCCAGTCCCCGCGTGCTGATCTGCGTGCCCTGCGGTTCGACCCAGGTCGAACGCCGCGCCATCAAGGAGTCGGCCGAAGAAGCCGGAGCCCGCGAGGTCTACCTGATCGAAGAGCCGATGGCCGCCGCGATCGGCGCCGGCATCCCGGTCGACGAAGCCCGCGGTTCGATGGTCATCGACATCGGTGGCGGCACGTCCGAGGTCGCGGTCATCTCGCTCAACGGCATCGTCTATTCGCAATCGGTGCGCATCGGCGGCGACCGCTTCGACGAAGCGATCATCAACTACGTGCGCCGCAACCACGGCACCCTGATCGGCGAAACCACCGCCGAACGCATCAAGCTCGAGATCGGCTGCGCGTTCCCGCAGGCGCAGGTCAAGGAGTTCGAAGTGTCGGGCCGCAACCTCGCCGAAGGCGTGCCGCGCATGATCGTCATCAATTCCAACGAAGTGCTCGAAGCCCTGCACGAACCGCTCAGCGGCATCGTCAGCGCGGTCAAGCAGGCGCTGGAACAAACCCCGCCCGAGCTGTGCGCCGACGTCGCCGAACGCGGCATCGTGCTCAGCGGCGGCGGCGCCCTGCTGCGCGACCTCGACAAGCTGATTTCCGAGGAAACCGGACTGCACGTGCACGTGGCCGACGACCCGCTGACCTGCGTCGCCCGCGGCGGTGGCCGGGCGCTGGAACTGATCGACATGCACGGCAACGAGTTCTTCTCCGCCGAGTGAGCCTGCTTGCAGGCGCAATCCTTATCCGGATGACGCCGTGGCCTATCCTGGAAACCCGGCGCCGCGCCTGACCGACGGCGCCGGCAGCACGCTACCGCTGCTGGCCTATCTCGCCATCGCCACCGTGCTGATGGTGGCGGACCTGCGTGGCGGTTTCGCCGCACAGGCGCGCGTGAAACTTTCGACCCTGGTCGAACCCGTCTGGTGGCTGGCCGCGGCTCCCGGCCGCCTGGCCGACGGTGCCGGCGAGTTCTTCAGCAGCCGCGCGAACCTGCAGCAGGAGAACGACCGCCTGCACCGCGAACTCCAGGTCAACGCCAGCCGCCTGCACCGGCTGCTGGCCGTGGCCGAGGAGAACCAGCGCCTGCGCGAACTGCTCGGCGGTACCCGCGGCTACCGGCTCG
>CAZXTV010000407.1:0-1984 GCA_964643705.1 uncultured Arenimonas sp.
CCGCAGGCTCTGATCGGCTTCGCCGGCCCGCGCGTGATCGAACAGACCGTGCGCGAAACCCTGCCCGAAGGCTTCCAGCGTTCGGAGTTCCTGGTTGAACACGGCGCCATCGACCTGATCGTCGACCGCCGGCAGATGCGCGAAAAACTCTCGGCCCTGCTGGCGCTGATGATGCGCCAGCCTGCCCCCGCGGCCGATCCGGCCACCACGGCCGAGACCGCCTGAGGCCACCATGGCAGAACGCAAGTATTTCGGCACCGACGGCATCCGTGGGCGGGTGGGGGAGTTCCCGATCTCCGCCGACTTCATGCTGCGCCTGGGTGCCGCCGCCGGCCGTGTCCTGGCAGGCGAGGGCAAGGACCACGCCACGGTGGTCATCGGCAAGGACACCCGCATTTCCGGCTACATGTTCGAGTCGGCGCTGGAAGCCGGCCTGGTCGCCGCCGGCGCCGACGTGCGCATGCTCGGCCCGATGCCCACGCCGGCGGTGGCTTACCTGACGCGCTCGCTGCGCGCCGACGCGGGCATCGTCATCAGCGCCTCGCACAATCCGCACCACGACAACGGCATCAAGTTCTTTTCGGCCCAGGGCGAAAAACTGCCCGACGCGGTCGAGGCGGCGATCGAGGCCGAGCTCGACCAGCCTTTCCGCACGGTGTCCTCCGAACGCCTGGGCAAGGCCCAGCGCGTGGACGACGCATTGGCGCGTTACGCCGAGTTCTGCAAGACCACCGTGCCCGACGATTTCAATCTCGCGGGCATGCGCCTGGTGATCGACTGCGCCCACGGCGCCACCTACCAGGTGGCCCCGCGCGTGTTCGAGGAACTGGGCGCGGTGGTGGACGCCCTGGGCGTCGAGCCCGACGGCCTGAACATCAACAACGGCGTCGGCTCCACCCACCCCGAGGCGCTGATGGCGCGCGTGCGCGACACCGGCGCGGACCTGGGCATCGCCTTCGACGGCGACGGCGACCGGGTGCTGATGGTGGACGGCCGCGGCCAGCTGGTGGACGGCGACGGCCTGATCTACCTGCTGGCGCGCGACTGGCAGGCCACCGGCCGCCTGGCCGGCCCGGTGGTCGGCACCCTGATGACCAACTACGCGATGGAACGTGGCCTGGCCGGCCACGACATCGGCTTCATCCGGGCCCGCGTGGGCGATCGTTTCGTGCACAAGGCCCTGGTCGAAAGCGGCGGCGTGCTCGGTGGCGAAGCCTCGGGCCACCTGCTGTGCCTGGACCGGGCCAGCACCGGCGACGCCATCGTCAGCGCCCTGCAGGTGCTCGAATCGCTGCGCCGGCAGGGACGCTCGCTGGAACGGGCCCTGGCCGATTACCAGCCGCTGCCCCAGCAGACCGTCAACGTGCGCGTCGCGCCGGGCGCCAAGCCGCTGGACCAGCCTGCCGTGCAGGCCGCGCGTGACGAGGCCGAAAAAGCCCTGTCCGGCCACGGCCGCCTGGTGCTGCGCGCCTCGGGCACCGAACCGGTGGTGCGCGTCACCGTCGAAGCCGACGACGACGCCCTGATGCGCCAGGTGCTCGACCGCCTGGCCGACGTGGTGCGCGCCGCCACCTGAATCCTGGGCCTTGAGCGGCGTCAAGGAAGCTTGCAGCCCGCCTGGCCTAGACTTGCCCCTCTCGAACTTCCACTGGACCCTGCCGTGACCGCCCGTATCCCGACCCTCGACATCCAGCGTTTTGACACCGACCGCGACGCCTTCGTGGCCGAGCTGGGCGCCGCCTACCGCGAATGGGGTTTCGCCGGCATCCGCAACCACGGCATTTCGCAGGCGCAGATCGACCGGGCCTACGACGTTTTCCAGCGCTTTTTCGCCTTGCCCGAAGAGACCAAGCGCAAGTACCACGTGCCCGGCAGCGGCGGCGCCCGCGGCTACACGCCCTTCGGCATCGAGACGGCCAAGGGTGCCACGCACTTCGACCTCAAGGAGTTCTGGCACGTCGGCCGCGAGATCCCGCGCGATTCG
>CAZXTV010000408.1:0-1975 GCA_964643705.1 uncultured Arenimonas sp.
CCGACGCCGGCCGCAAGCGCCTCAAGGAACTGCTGACCGCGTCGCTGCCGCTGTTCAAGGCGTCCAAGTTCTTCCTGAATCCCGAAATGAGCCTGGCCGACTGCGCGATCGCGCCGATCGTCTGGCGCCTGCCGTCCCTTGGCGTGCAGCTGCCCAAGGAAGCCAAGGTCATCGAGGACTACGGCAACCGCATCTTCCGCAACCCGGCCTACCTGCGCAGCCTGACCCCCGAAGAGCGGGCGTTGCGCGACATCCCGCAATGACCCAGCAACCCCGGATGGGATCCAATCGCCCCTACCTGCTGCGGGCGCTCAACGAGTGGATCAACGACAACGGCATGACGCCCTACCTGCTGGTGGACGCGACGCGCGACGACGTGCAGGTGCCCGCCAGCACGGTCAAGGACGGCAAGGTGGTGCTCAACATCGCCCCGCGTGCGGTCGCCCAGCTCCTGGTCGACAACCACGGCGTCAGCTTCATGGCCCGCTTCGGCGGGGTCAGCCAGTCGGTGTACGTGCCGGTGGGCGCGGTGCTGGCGATCTATGCCCAGGAAACCGGCCAGGGAATGATGCTGCCTGACGACGACGACGACGGCGACGTCGGCAGCGGGGACCCGTCGCCGGACGATCCGCCCACGGGCCCGGACGCTGGCGGCGAACCGCCAAAACGCAGCCACCTGCGCGTCGTCAAGTAGGCCCGGATTCCGACGGCGGTGGCACGGGTCCGGCCAGAGCCTTCAGGCGGCGTCCGTGCAGAACGATGCGCCCGGCCCGCCGGTCCTCGCCGCCCGTGGAGTACTCGAAACCGTAGTGGCGTTCCAGGCCCAGCCAGCCGTCGGGCCCGCGTCGCGGGCGGATGGCCAGCAGGTGCACGCTCTGGTCCAGCCACTGCACCCCGGCGCTGGCGCAGGCGCGCTGGCCGATGACGGTGGCGGCTTCCGCGGCGGCGCGCCCGGAATACCAGAACACGACCAGGGCCATGGCGAAGATCGAGACGAGAAGGGTGCCGAGCATGCGCGAAGTGTGGGGGCGGCCAGGCCCCGCCACAAGCGCCCCCTCCCCGGCTCGTGAAGAGGTGGCTAAGATAGGCCCGGACCCCGGCCCGGCCGGCGCACGCTGATTCGCAGGAGAGCGAAGATGAAACTGGTGTTTCCCAACGGCGAACATCCGCAGGTGCTGCTCAGCCACGGCGTCAACCGCATCGGTTCGGCGGGGGAGGGCGCGGTGATGCTGCAGGCAGAGGGCGTGCTCGCGCACCACTGCGAAATCCACGTGACCGGCACCGGCGCCAACCTGCAGGTGCCAGCGGAGGGCGGGCCGGTCAGCGTCAACGGCAAACCGGTGTCGGACATCATGGCCCTGCGTGCCGGCGACATGATCGGCATCGGGCCGGTTCAGGCCCGCTTCGCCATCGTCGAGGCGGCCCGGTCCGCGCCTTCGGCCAGCGGCGTCGCGGCCAACGAGGACAACGACAACGGCGCCACGCGCGTGCGCATGGCGGTTCCCAAGTTCGTGCTGCGTGGTGTGTCGGGCGCGGTCTTCGGCAAGGTTTATCCGGTCACCGGGCCCGTGGTCATCGGCCGCGCGGCCGAGGCCGACATTTCCGTGGCGGCCGAGGAAATCTCGCGCCGGCACGCGCTGGTCAAACCCACCCCGGACGGCCTGCAGGTGGAAGACCTGGGATCCTCGAACGGCACCTTCGTCAACGGCAAGCGCGTGCAGCATGGCTTCCTGAAGCCCGGCGACGAACTGCGCCTGGACTCGGTGCGCCTGATCCTGGTGGCGCCGGGCATGGAAATGGCCCAGCGGGCCACCCGCGTGGCGGCGCCCGAAGCGGCGGCTGCACCGGCGTCTTCGCCAGGCATGAGCAAGTGGGTGCCGATCATGCTGACGGCGGCGGCGCTGGTGGTGATCGTGGCGCTCTTGTACACCCGCGGCTGAACCGACCCCTGTAGGAGCGCCTTGAGGCGCGAATC
>CAZXTV010000409.1:0-1970 GCA_964643705.1 uncultured Arenimonas sp.
GTCGCTTACAGCCCCATCCGGGTCCCGACCGCATGGCCGCACAGCGGCGGCCCTGCCGGGTTGCCGTCCAGGTCCAGCTGCCGGGCATTGACCACGCCGACATAGCCGGCGCCGTCGGGATCGAGCGTGATCCGCAACCGGGCTTCCTGCCGGCCGCTGGCCTGGCTGGGTTGGGGGTTGTCGTAGCGGAAGAACTCGAACCTTGCCTCGTACTGGTCCTGGCCCAGATGGCGCCAGACGCCGTGGGCGGGACCGCGGGTGGCGGGCGGGACCCAGTTGATGTCGCTGAGCGTGCCGCCGGCATGGAAGGTGTTGTAGGCCGGGAAGAACACGACCGGATTGGGCAGGTTGCACGGACCAATGGCGACGTCCACGCGCCAGGCGCCGACGAGCCGCTCGGCCGGGACGTTGCCTGCAGCCGAGGCGTGGGCGGAAGCGGTGCCCGCGATCAGGGCGAGCAGCACGACGGAAAGGGCATGACAATGTTTCATGACGGATCTCCAGGAAGTCAGTGGGCCGGGGCGGTCGCCGCCGGTACCTGATCCATTCCGGAAATGCGCCCGGCGATTACGCCGTGCATCCTCGGGTCACTGGTCCGGGTCCATGCCCTGCGGCTCCATCGGCGGCGGGGATTCGCGCGGGTCGTAGTACCAGTCGTTGATGTCCAGGCCATCGCGGTGCTCGCCAGCGGCGACGGTGACCACGAGCAGCGCGTGGTCGTCGCAACCCAGGCCGCCGGTGCCGATGCATTCGCTGGCCTGGCTCAGCAGCCCCGGGTCGCCGGCGGTACCGGTGTCCTGTGGCCAGGCCAGCAGCCACCAGTCGCCCGCGGGTACCGAGAGGCCGTAGTGCGGCTCGTTTTCGCCGGTGCGCAGGCAGTGTGCGGTGCCCGGATCGTCCGCAGCCACGGCGCAGACACGCATCGGCGGCAGGTATTCGCTGGGATAGGCGACGCGGCCGGCCAGGCGCGCCTGCGAGGGTTCGCCCCGGCGGGTGTCCGCCATTGGCGGCTCGCCATCCTGGGCGGCAACAGCGACCGGCGCAGGTGCACTGCAGCCGAGCATCAAGGCCGACATCACCATCACCATGAATCGATTCATCGAAATTCCCCCCGGTCAGGTGAACACCACGACCACGGCAGCCGCGGCCACCATGGCGCCCAATCCGATCGAAACGCGCGAACCATAACCGCGGCCGCCGCTGGCGAAGGCCACCACCGACTTCGCCAGCGCGCTGGCCAGCAGCATCGCCAGCATCGCCCAGCGCGCCTGATCGTCGTCGAACGCACCGGTGACCGACAGTTTGCCGACCGTCGCCACTGCGGCGTGCACCTCGGCCAGTGCCGCCAGCGTGGCGCCCACCATCGCCCCACGCGGCCCGATCCAGGCGTTCAAGGCCGCGGAGATGAAGAGCACGGAGATGATGATCGCGGCGAACATCAAGGCATGCCGGAACCGGAACATGCGCGTCTGCGCCGTGGGCGGCGGCGACGAGCCAGCCTCTGGCCGCAGCCCGAGCAGGCCGCCGGCCAGAAGCACCGCGCCGGCGGCGGCCAACTCGGGCCCCACCACGCGCAACAGCCCGGGCGCCACCGCGAGCAGGATCGGCACGAACAGGCTCAGCGAGGCGAGATTGGCCAGCATGGCGGCACCGACGGCGGGCGTGCGCAGCGCCGGTGTTTCCTGGACGCGCTGGCCGAAGCCCGCCACGGCGGCGGTGGACGACACGTAGCCGGCGAAGAAACCCGCCATCGCCAGGCCCCAGCGATTCCCGACCACCCGCAGGGCGATGTGGCCCAGCGCGCTGACCGCCATCACCAGCACCACCAACTTCCACAGCAGCGCCGGGTTGAACACGTCGAAGGGGCCCAGGGTGCGGTCCGGCACCAGCGGCAGGATCACCAGCGCCGAGGCCAGCAGCACCAGGCCGTCCTGCAGTTCGCGCTCGCTGATCAGTTCCCGGGTGACGCG
>CAZXTV010000410.1:0-1473 GCA_964643705.1 uncultured Arenimonas sp.
CGGTGAGCGAGGCCGGCCAGGGCCTGGCCCAGGTCGCGCACGTCCAGCGCGGCGATCAGGCCGCCGGCATCGGCCGGCAGGGCGTGCACCGGCCAGCGCGCGACGCGACGGATCCAGGCGGCGCCGTAGCCGCCACTCTCGGCATCGAGCAAGGACGGCCGGACGATGCAGCAATCTGCGCCACTGCGACGCAGGGCGGCCTCGCCATCGGCCTTGGATCGAAGGAAACCGCTGCGCATCGGCGAGTCGAGCCCGAGCGCCGACACGTGCACCAGTCGCCGACCCAGGCGACGGCAGGCTTCGGCCAGGGCCGCCGGGGCCAGGTGGTGGACGCGCTGGTAGGTTTCGCGGCCGCGCGGGCGGAGGATGCCGACGCAGTTCACCACGACGTCGACGTCTTCCAGCAGCGGCAGCCACACCTCCGCCACCAACAGACGGGCGAAACGAACCCGGTGGCGCCGGCAGGCCCGGGAGGCCGCCGGAAGCCGGCGATCCAGGCGTTCCGGGTGGCGGCTGCCGACCATCACCGCCGCGCCATGCTCGATCAGCGCCGCCACCGCGTGGCGGCCGATGAACCCGCCGCCGCCCAGCACCAGCACGCGGGGGACTGGAGGAACGGGAATCCGGGGCTCATCCATGGCGCCATCTCACTTTTGACAGTTTTTTCTGTCTTGACAGAAATATATGCCGAGACTAGCCTGACTGCAAGCCACCCTGCGGCCCCAGGAATCCCCGCCATGACCGAAGACTCCCCCGATTACACCGTCGACCCGCTGACCCCCATCAGCCGCCGCTTCGTCCTGCATTGGGGCGAGATGGGTTCTCGCTGGGGCGTCAACCGCACGGTCGCCCAGGTGCACGCCCTGCTCTTCCTCGCCGGCCGTCCGATGGACGCGGAAACCATCGCTTCGGTGTTGCGCGTCGCACGCTCCAACGTCAGCAACAGCCTGCGCGAGCTGATGAACCTAAAGCTGGTCCGGGTATCGCACCTGGTCGGCGAACGCCGCGATCATTTCGAGACTTCACGCGACGTCTGGGAGCTCTTCCGTACCGTGGTGCGGGAACGCAAGGTGCGCGAGTTCGACCCGACCGTGAACCTGCTGCGCGAACTCACCAGCGATCCCGACTTCCCCGGCGAGGACGCCGACTCGCGAAAGCGCATGCAGGAAACCCTGGCATTGATGACCGCCCTCTCGTCATGGGGCGAGGAAATGCTGAGGCTCGAACCCGCCACCCTGATGAAGGTGATGAAGCTCGGCAGCCGAATCCAGAAACTGATCCGCGAAGGAAACAAGACATGACCGCCACCTGGCCCCTGACCATCTACTACGACGCCTCCTGCCCGCTGTGCCGCGAAGAAATGCACGCGCTCAAGGCCCACGACGCCGCCGACTGCCTGAGGCTGGTGGATGCGTCGCCGCAAGGCTTCGCCAACCCGGAGCTGACCGCCGCCGGCATCGCCCAGGCCGACCT
>CAZXTV010000410.1:1483-1970 GCA_964643705.1 uncultured Arenimonas sp.
ACCTGATGCGCCTGATACATGCCCGCGATGCCAGCGGCCAGTGGTTCATCGGCGTCGACGTGTTCGAGCTTGCTTACGGAGCCGCCGGCCTGAAGGGCATGGCGCGGCTCTGGGCCAACCCCAGGCTGCGCCCGCTCTGGAACAGCCTTTACCCGTGGGTCGCCCGGCTGCGGCAGCCCCTGTCCTGGCTCCGGCTCAACCGCGCCTATGGCTGGCTGGTCCGGCGCGCCGCGGCCCGCGCCCAGGCCCGGGCCGCCAGCTGCGCCACCGGCCGCTGCGAGCTGCCCTGAGACTGGTACCGGCTCATTTCTTCCGCCGGTGAGACGCAGTCTCACGGGCGGGAGAAAATGAGCCCGGTACGGCTTGTTCAGCTGGGGCGGTGAGTGCGGTTACACTTGGCGCACCGCCCACGTGGGCGCCTGCCCTGCCGAGATGTCCGAAGATTCCCCTAGTAGCCCGCCGGAACGCCGCTCGTGGCTTGATCGCC
>CAZXTV010000411.1:0-1956 GCA_964643705.1 uncultured Arenimonas sp.
GGGATGGGTGCTGAACACGGCGCCGGCGCCGCGGTTCTGGTTGAAGGCGTTGACGCGGAAACGCGCCAGGCCGGCGATCTCGAAGGAGAAGTCGACCTCGAGGAATTCCTCGAAATCGCGCCGCTGCTTGTCCGACATGATGTCGTAGACCAGCGCGTGCACCTGCTTGTGGTCCAGCGCCGGGATGTTGATGCGGCGGACGTCGCCGTCCACGCGGATCATGGGCGGCAGGCCGGCCGACAGGTGCAGGTCGGAGGCCTTGTTCTTGACCGAGAATGCCAGAAGTTCGGCGATGTCCATTACTGTGTCCCCTTGGCGCTTGATCGGATGGGCGACCGCACGTTCCCGGGGCAGTATAGCGCCAACCACAGAAGGCAATGCCACCCATGGAAACGCCGGAACAGACCCTTCGCGGTGTCCTGCAAACCATTGAAAACGCGGCAAAGCTGGCGGGCCGGCCACGGGCCGTTCGCCTGCTCGCCGTATCCAAGACCCGGACCGCCGACGAGGTGCGGGCCCTGGCGCGTGCCGGCCAGCAGGCCTTCGGCGAGAATTACGTGCGTGAAGGCGTGGCCAAGGCCGGCGAACTGGCCGGACTGGGCCTGGAGTGGCACCTCATCGGCCACCTGCAGTCCAACAAGTGCCGCGAGGCCGCCGAGGCCTTCGACTGGGTGCAATCGCTGGACCGCCCGAAGCTGGTGGCGGCGCTGGACCGCGCCCGCCCCGGCGACCGGCCACCGCTGAACGTGCTGGTGCAGGTGAACGTGGATGGCGAAGCCAGCAAGTCCGGCTGCGCGCCCGAAGACATCGGCGCGCTCGCCGCGCTGGTGGCCGCCGCGGGCAACCTGCGCCTGCGGGGCCTGATGGCCATTCCCGAGCCCCATCCGGACCCGGCGCGGCGGCGCGCGACGCTGCGGCGCCTGCGTGGCCTGTACGACCAGCTTGCCGCCGACCACCCCGGAGTCGATACCCTGTCGATGGGCATGAGCGACGATTTCGAACTCGCCATCGCCGAAGGCGCCACCATGGTGCGCATCGGCACGGCGCTGTTCGGCCCGCGCGTCAAGCCGGCCCGCGACTGATCCCCATCCAAGGACAAGGAGCCCCCATGACCCAAGACACCCTGGCCTTCATCGGCGGCGGCAACATGGCCCGCAGCCTCATCGGCGGCCTGGTCGCCCGCGGCCGCCCGGCCCCGTCGATCCACGTGGCCGAGCCGCAGCAAACCCTGCGCGAAGCGCTGGCCGCCGATTTCGGCGTGCAGGTGCACGCCACCGCCGGCGACGCGGCCCGCGACGCCGGCACCTGGGTGCTTTCGGTGAAACCGCAGGTGATGCGAACGGTCTGCGGGGAACTGGCAACGCTGGCCGGTGCCCGCCAGCCGCTGGTGGTCTCGATCGCCGCCGGCGTCACCACCGCGCAGATCGACCAGTGGCTGGGCGGTGGCCAGGCCGTGGTGCGCACCATGCCCAATACGCCGTCCCTGCTGGGCGCCGGCGCCACCGGCCTGTACGCCAACCCGCGCGTCACCCCCGCCGGCCGTGATCTGGCCGGTTCGCTGATGTCGGCGGTCGGCCTGGCGGCCTGGATCCCGGACGAGGCGCAGATGGACGCCGTCACTGCCGTATCGGGCAGCGGGCCGGCCTATGTATTCCTGCTGGCCGAAGCCATGCAGGCCGCCGGCGTGGCCCAGGGCCTTTCACCCGAAACCGCCCGCGACCTGGCCAACCAGACCCTGCTCGGCGCCGCCCGCATGCTGGTGGAAACCGGTGAAGACGCGGCGACCCTGCGCAAGCGCGTCACCTCGCCCGGCGGCACCACCCAGGCGGCGATCGAAAGTTTCGAAGCCAATGGCCTGCGCCGGCTGGTGGACGAAGCCGTCGCTGCCGCCGCAAATCGTGGCCGCGAACTTTCCGGCAATTCCTGACGCGCCACCCCTGTAGGAGCGCCTTCAGG
>CAZXTV010000412.1:0-1955 GCA_964643705.1 uncultured Arenimonas sp.
AAGTACCGCGAGGCCTGGGACAAGTACGAAGCCGCCAACAACGACGAGGGCAATCGCCGCAAGAAGAATTCCGACGGTAATGGCGAGCCACCCACGCGCTCCCTGCAGATGGACACCCTGGCCGGCGTGCTGCGCGGCGAGATCGGCGTGCACATCCACTGCTACCGCGCCGACGAAATGGCGCTGATGATCGACCTCGCCCGCGAGTTCGACTTCGAGATCGCTGCTTTCCACCACGGCGTCGAAGCCTACAAGCTGGCCGACACGCTGGCCGAAGAAGGCATTTGCGGCGCGCTCTGGGCCGACTGGTGGGGCTTCAAGATGGAAGCCTACGACGGTATCCAGGAAAACATCGCCCTGGTGGACCGGCCGAAAAACGGCTGCGCCGTGGTGCACTCCGATTCGAGCGAAGGCATCCAGCGCCTGAACCAGGAGGCGGCCAAGGTGATGGCCCGCGGCGAACGCGTGGGCATGTCGCTGCCACCCGAACATGCGATCCGCTGGCTGACGTCCAACGCCGCGAAATCCATCGGCGTCGCCAACGCCACCGGCACCCTGGCCGAATCCGTTTTCGGTCTACGCCAAGGCGGAGAAGGTGTACGTGGACGGCGCCTTGCTTTACGACCGCAACGACCCGGCGCGCCAGCCCGTGTCCGACTTCATGCTGGGCCAGGAGGTGTCGCCGTGAAGCGCCTGATGATTTCGATCCTGCTGGCCGCCGCGCTGCCCGCCGCCGCCCAGGACCTGCTGATCCGCGACGCCACCGTGCATACGGCCGCTGCCGCGGGAACGCTGAAGGACCACGACGTCCTGGTGCAGGGCGGCGTGGTGCGTGCCATCGGCCCCGACCTGGCCGCGCCCGCGGGCGTCGCCGTGGTTGAAGCCAAGGGGCGGCCGCTGACGCCGGGCCTGTTCGGCGGCCTCACCGGCCTGGGTATCGAGGAAGTGTCCGGCGAAGCCGCCACCGTCGATGCCGGCCTGGCCCTGGGCGCGATGATGCCGGCGCACGAAGGCTCGTCCTGGCGCCCGGAGTTCGACGTGGACGTGGCCTTCAATCCGCATTCGGCCGCGATCGGCGTGAACCGCGTGGAAGGCATCACCTTCACCGTGCTTTCGCCGAGCGCGCTGCCCGGTGGCAGCTTCGTCGCCGGCCAGGGCAGCGCCGTGCTGCTCGACGGCCGCTACGACGCCGCGCTCGCCGGTACCCGCAGCCTGTTCATCGACCTGGGCAGCGACGCGTCGCCGCTTTCGGGCGGCAGCCGCGCCGGCCAGTGGATGTTGCTCGAACAGGCCGTGGCGGAAGCCCGCGCCGGCAATGGCGACCTGCTGACCCGCGCCGGCCGCGCCACGCTGGCGCGCTACCTGGCCGGTGGCCGGGTGGTGTTCCAGGTCGATCGCTCCGCCGACATCCGGCAGGTGCTGGCCTTCGCCAAGAAAAACGGCATGCGCCCGGTCATCGCCGGTGGCGCCGAAGCCTGGCGCGTGGCGGCGGAGTTGAAGTCCGCCGACGCCGTGGTGCTGGTGGATGCGCTGGCCAACCTGCCCGGCAGCTTCGACAGCCTGGCGTCGGGCCTGGACACCGCCGCGCGCCTGCACCGGGCCGGGGTGAAGGTCGGTTTCAGCCAGCGCGGTGATGCCACCCACAACGCCCGCAAGCAGCGCCAGCTGGCCGGCAACGCCGTTGCCCACGGCCTGCCCTGGGACGCGGCGCTGGCCGGCCTGACCGCCGTGCCGGCGGACGCCTTCGGCCTGCAGGACCGCGGCCGCATCGCCGTGGGCCAGGCCGCCGACCTGGTGCTGTGGAGCGGCGACCCGCTGGAAGTGAACACCTGGGCCGAACAGGTGTGGTTCAACGGCGTCGCCACCCGCATGCGTTCGCGCCAGACCGAACTGCGCGACCGTTACCTGGCGCCGGAAGGTGCGCTGCCGCGGGCGTATCCCACCCGCTGACGCAC
>CAZXTV010000413.1:0-1941 GCA_964643705.1 uncultured Arenimonas sp.
CACACCATCATGAATTGCGCGCGCACCTGCCCCAAGGGCCTGAACCCGGCGCGTGCGATCGGCGAGATCAAGAAGCTGATGCTGCAGCGTCGGGGCGCCTGAACATGGATGCCGTCGACCTGCTGCTCCCCGCGTTCGCCATGGCAGGGCTCACCTTCGTGGTGATGGGGCGCATGGGCGTCGAGCGCCTGGGCCAGCTGGCGCGCGAACGCATCCACCCGCAGTCGGTGGCCAGTTCCGCGCAGATGGCCGCACGCATCAAGGACAGCCGCGCCGCCGACAACTTCCGCAACCTGTTCGAGCTGCCGGTGCTCTTCTACCTGGCGATCTTCATCGGCGTGCAGCAGGAACTGGCCTCGCCGCTGACGGTCGGCCTGGCCTGGGCGTTCGTGGTGATGAGGATCGTGCACAGCGCCATCCACTGCAGCTACAACAAGGTCAGGCACCGCTTCCTGGCCTATGTCACCGGCGGACTGGTGCTGGTGCTGCTCTGGGGCGTGCTGCTGGCCGGGGTGCTGTGAGCGAAGACCCGGAAGTCCGGCGCCTGCGCTGGCGCTGCCGCCGCGGCATGCGCGAACTCGACCAGCTGATGCTGCGTTATCTCGACGGCCGCTGGCCGGCGGCCGACGAAGCGGAACGGGCCTTGTTCCTACGGCTGATGGACACCGAGGACGATAAGCTCTGGCGCTGGTTCATGGGCCGCGAGCGCCCGGAGGACGCCGGCCTTGCCTCGATCGTCGAACGCATCCTTGCCCTGCCGCATTGACTGGCGACCTTCGCGCTGGCTGGTCGGTGCGCTGTGCGCCCTGGCCGCGCTGGCGGCGTTGGCGATCGCCGCCAGCGGACTTCCCGCGCACCTCAAGCCCATGTTCGCCGGGGTCGTCGCCCTGACCGGCCTGGCCCAGGCGCGGCGGGAAGCCCTGCGGCCGCCGTTTTCCCTGGCCTGGCAAGGCGCGACGCTGGCTCTTCACGCCGCGCAGGGGCAGCCGCAGCTGCTGGTGTCCCCGACCTTGCGCGAACAGGGCCCGCTCTTGCGCATCCAGGCCCGGACCCCAGGCGGCCAGCGCTGGTCGCGCACCTGGTGGCCCGATACCCTGTCGGCGGCCGACCGCCGTCAGGTCCGCCTCGCTTCCTCCGTCAGCCCCTGTTCCGGAATCCACCTGCCTTCCATGGCAGCCTAGGCCCCCATGCTCCCAAACCTGTCCCTCGCCATCGGCCTGCGCTATCTCCGGGCCAAACGCCGTAACGGCTTCATTTCCTTCATCTCGATGGCCTCGATACTGGGGATCATCATCGGCGTGATGGCGCTGATCACCACCATATCGGTGATGAGCGGCTTCCAGCAGGAACTGCGCGACCGCATCCTGGGCATGGTGGCGCACGCCACGGTGTCGGGCATCGGGGGGCCGCTGCAGGACTGGCCGCGCGCCGTCGAACTGGCCGGCGAAGACCCGCGGGTGGTCGGCGCCGCGCCGTATGTCGAAACCGAATCCCTTATCCAGGGCCGCACCCGCCGCGGCGCGATCATCCGGGGGGTGCTGCCGACGCTTGAACCCCAGGTCTCGGAGCTCGCCGACACGATGGTCCAGGGCAGCCTCGCCGACCTGCAGGCCGGCGAATACCGGATCATCCTGGGCCGCGAACTGTCGCTGCTGCTGGGCGCCGGCGTCGGTGATTCGGTCAACGTCTACATATCCGAAGCCACCGTCACGCCGCTGGGCGCGATGCCGCGGGCACGCCGTTTCGAAGTGGTGGGCGTCTTCGAGGCCGGCGCACAGGAATTCGACCTGGGCATGGCCCTGGTGCACCTCAACGATGCCCAGCGGCTTGGGCGAATGGGCGACGGCGTCAGCGGCGTGCGCCTGAAGCTGGTCGACCTGTGGGACGCCTGGCCGGTCGCCCGCGACCTGGCCGACCGCATGCAGGGCCATTACCGGGTGC
>CAZXTV010000414.1:0-1940 GCA_964643705.1 uncultured Arenimonas sp.
GGACGTGGAAGTCCTTGCCCAGGTACTTGTTGATCGTCTTGGCCTTGGCGGGCGATTCGACGATAAGGAGGTTCTTGGCCATGCCGGTGCTTGCTCCAGGGCGGACCCGGTTTCGGGCCGCCCAGATGGCGAGGCCCGCGGGGGACGCGGGCCGGGGGTTCTTTTTTCATTAAGGCACCACTCCGGCCGGGCCTGTCAAGCAAGGGCCCGGTGCGGGGGTGCCGTGCGGTTCACTTGCAGGTGCTGGGCAGCAGCCGGTCCGGCACGCCTTCGGCGCTGCAGGTCGGGATGCCGTCGGGGTCCCGGCCGACGTACAGGACGCCCCCGGCGGCGCGCTTGAGCGCGTCCAGGTCGCGCAGGGTCACGGCGATCTCGCAGGTCCCGTCGGGATCCTCGATGACCAGGATTTCCTGGATATCGGCGCTGACGGGGGCCGCCAGGCCCAATTCGGCCCCGTCCCGGGGGCAACGGTCGGTCTGGGCCTGGAATTCACGCATCTGCGCCGAGGCCGCGGAGCCTTCGGTGTAGGCGGCCACCACCCGCGAGCGCACCACGTAATCCTGGTAAGCGGGCACCGAGACCGCGGCCAGGATGCCGGCCACCGCCAGCACGCCCATCACCAGCACCCCCACCACCACGGCGACCAGGCAGCCGTTGAGTTCGCGGACCTGGCGGCCGGGCTGGTCGGTATAGGCCCATTTGTCGACCACGTACGTACTGGCCATCAGGTCGTGCAGGGCCTGCTTGCGCCGGGTCCATCCGGCCATGAAGAAGCCGATGTAGAGGATCAGGTAGGAGACGATGCTGCCGGCCCAGCGCGCGGCCGCGCGCCCGAAACCCAGCCGCCGCCCTTGGCCATCGACCACCTTGATGCCCAGCGCCAGCTTGCCGACGGTGGCCTGGAGGCTGGAGCTCTCCATGCCGGCGTAATAGCCCAGGCTCATCACGGGGTAGAGCAGGTAGAGGGCCACGAATCCGGCGACCAACCCGTCCCCGTCGAGGTCCTGGCCCGCGGCCACGACCGCCAGCACCACCATGCCGACCAGGATCACCGCGTAAAAGACGCTGCCGACAAGCATCGAGTCGATCAGGTAGGCGCCCAGCCGGCGGATGAAGCCGGCGTCCACGACGCCGTCGAAGTGCTGGCCGGCAGTGGCCTGGCCCATCGGACTCAGGTCGCTCGGGGGCTGTCCCGCGACGCCGGGCCCGCCGGACGGGGCGGCGGCAGGCGGCGACAGCGGCAGCCCGGCCAGGTGGCCTTCCAGCGGAACCCACAGGGCCAGCCCGTCGCGCCACACCAGGGTGTCGCGATTGACGCGGCCCTGTCGGAAGGCCAGCGCCAGCGCCTCGTCGGAAACGGGCCCTTGCCGGTTGTGGTCGGCATCCACGTAGTACCACGCATTCATCGTGCCCTGGCTCCCCGGCGCCTTGCGCCTCGTGCAAAAAAAACGCCCGGCCATGCCGGGCGTCTTCACAGGGTAATCGCGAACCGCGGTTCAGTGAACGGGTTCGGGCTCGTCCTCGAACATCTGGCTTTCCATCCAGGCGTAGGCGGCCTCGGAACCGGGCTGGTTGAACAGCACCATCAGCACCACCCACTTGATGTCGTCGACGTCCACTTCGTCCTGGTCGAGCGCCATCACCCGGTCGACCACCAGCTCGCGCTGGTCGGCGTCGATGACGCCGCTGTGTTCGAGGAACATCAGGAAACCACGGCAGTCGGCGTCTAGGCGGTCGAGTTCGGGCTCCGAATACACCCGCACCGGCACCTGCAGGCGCGGCGTGGCGACGGCGGGGCGCTGGCGCGCCAGCTCGTCGAGCCAGTCGAAGGCCTTGTTGATTTCGGTAGGACTGAAACCGGCCTGGATCAGGCCGTTCTGGAGCGAGTCGCGGTCCCGGACGGCGTCGGGGTCGTCGTAGAAGTAGTGTTCGAACAGGTA
>CAZXTV010000415.1:0-1928 GCA_964643705.1 uncultured Arenimonas sp.
CGCGCCCTGCCGGCCGAAGGCCACCAGCAGAACGTAACCCGTGAGCACCGGCGGCAGCAGCAGCGGCAGGTGCACCAGCGCGTCGAACAGCGACTTGCCGGGGAACTCGAAGCGCGCCAGCACCCAGGCCACCGCGATCGCCGGCACCAGCGAGCCAAGCACGGCCAGCAGCGCCACCCGCAGGCTCAGCAACACGACTTCGATTTCGGCCGGCTGCAGCATCAGGGCACGAGGAATCCGCGCGTGCGCAAGACTCCGCGCACTTCATCGCCACCCAGGAAAGCCAAAAAACCGGCGCTGCGTGCACGGGGCGCCGCGGTCGCGCGCGCCACCGGATATGACACCTCGTCGTGCGAACCGGGCGGGAACCGTGCCACCACGACCACGCGCGGCTCGGCCCGCGCGTCGGTGGCGTAGACGATGCCCAGCGGCGCTTCGCCGCGGGCGACGAAGGCCAGCGCGGCGCGCACGCTGTCGGTTTGCGCAAGGCTGCCGTGCAGCCCGTCCCATAGTCCCAGCGCCTGCATCGACTGGCGTGCGTAGCGGCCTGCCGGCACGCTGCCCGCATCGGCCAGCACCAGGCGGCCGCGGGGCCCCAGCGCCGCCCGCAGCGCGGCCGGTTCCAGGGCGACAGCCGATGCCTGCCCGCGCGGCGCCACCAGCACCAGCGCGTTGCCCGCCAGGTTGAAGCGACTGGCCGGATCAACCAGGCCGCGTGCCTGCAGGTAGTCCATCCAGGCGGCATCGGCCGAAACGAAGATGTCCACCGGTGCACCGCGTTCGACCTGGCGTGCCAGGGCGGCGCTGCCGGCATAGGACACGCGCACGCGCTGGCCGCTGCGGGCCTGCCAGGCGACGGCGGCGTCGTCCATGGCCTCCTGCAGGCTGGCGGCGGCGAAAACCAGTAGTTCCTCGTCGCCGCGCGCGGACGCCAGGCCCGGGGCCGGCAGCACCAGGAAAAAAAGTAGCCACCAGGGTTTCATGCCCCGCAGCCTACATGCCGCGGAAGCGATGCAGGAAGGCGGCGCTGACCGGCAGGCTTTCCCCATGGCCACGCAGGCTGATCCGGGCCTTGCCCAAATCGTCCTTGCGCAGGCGGTCGATGGCCGCCACGCGCACGACCACCCCGCGGTGCACCTGCCAGAATTCATCGGGGTCCAGGCCGGCCAGCAGGTCCTTGACCGGCGTGCGGATCACCGCCTCGTCGTCGCCGGTCACCACCCGCACGTATTTGTCCTGCGCCTGGAAAAACAGCACCTCGTCGATGCCGATCATGCGCACGTTGTCGCCGACGCTGGCGCTGATCCAGCGGAACCGGCGCTCGCCGCGTGGGCGCAGCCGCGATTCCAGTTCTTCGATGCGCGCCTGCAGGTCGTCGCCGCTGCTGGCAAGCTGCTCCCGGAGACGCTCGATCGCCGCGGCCAGCCGCGCCGGCGCCACCGGCTTGAGCAGGTAATCCACCGCCCCGGCTTCGAAGGCCCGCAGGGCGTAGTCGTCATAGGCCGTGGTGAAGACCACGCGGGCCCCGGCCGCCACCGCGGCCCGGGCCACGTCCAGGCCGCTGACGCCAGGCATGCGGATGTCCAGGAACGCGACCTGCGGGCGGTGTTCGGCGACGGCATCAAGCGCGGCCAGGCCGTCCTCGCAGGCCGCCAGCACGTGCAGTTCGGGCCAGGCCTGGGCGAGCATCTCCAGCAAGGCGGCGCGCTGCGGTGCCTCGTCCTCGGCGACGATGGCGGTGACGCGACTCACGCGCCCGCCCCTGGCGCTGCGCCGGCTTCGGTCACCGACGGCACGGTGATTTCGGCAACGGCGCCGCGCCCGCCGGCCAGGCCGCGCAGGCTGAAGGTCGCGTCGCCACCAAAACGCGTCGCCAGCTGTTCGCGCACGTTGGCAAGGCCCACGCCGCTGCCAAGGCCCGTCTTCAG
>CAZXTV010000416.1:0-1927 GCA_964643705.1 uncultured Arenimonas sp.
CGAGGCCGAGCAGCGACTTGATCGCCGCCGAGGTCTGCGAGCGCGCCTTCAGCTCGAGGATCTGGCCGAACAGCGTCAGCGAGATGATGACCGCCGCCGCCTCGAAATAGACCGCGACGACGCCATCGGTGACGAAGGTGGCCGGGAAGATCTGCGGCGCCACCGTGGCGACGACGCTGTAGACGAAGGCCACGCTGGTGCCCAGGCCGATCAGCGTCCACATGTTCGGACTGCGGTGGATCACCGACTTCACGCCGCGCACGTAGAACGGCCAGCCGGCCCACAGCGCGACGGGCAGCGTCAGCACGAGTTCGATCCAGGTCTGAACGCCGGGTGCGAACCAGCCGAAGCGGTGGCCGACCATGGCCAGGACCATCACGGCCGCTGAGAACGGCAGCGTCCACCAGAAGCGGCGCGAAAAGTCGGCCAGTTCCGGGTTTTCATCGTCGTCGAGCGTGGGCATCACGGGCTCGAGCGACATGCCGCACTTCGGGCAGTCGCCGGGATGGTCCTCGCGGATCTCCGGGTGCATCGGGCAGGTGTAGACCGTGCCGGCCGCGTCCGCCGGCGGCGCGTCGGCACGGGGTGGGTTGGCCTTTGCAGACACGTAGCGCGCCGGGTCGGCGACGAACTTGCCGCGGCACTTGGCACTGCAGAAGTAGAACGGCTGGCCGTCGTGCTCGACGTGGTGTTCGGAATCCTGCGTCACCGACATGCCGCACACCGGGTCCTTCAGACCCTCGGGCCCCTCGGCATGGCGCTTTGCGGGCGAGTGGTGCTGGCCGTGGCTGGCGTGATCGTGCGAGGTGCGCGTGTCCATGGCTCAGCCCTCCTTGTCGCCGCGCGGGCCGGGTGCCGATCGGTGGTCGCCATGCCTACCATGCCCGCCATGGCCGCGATGGCCGTGGAACAGATGCATCAGCGGACAGGCCAGCAACAGCAGATAGATCCAGTTGCCGGCAACATGGCTCCAATGCTCGCGCAGCAGATAGAAGCCGCCGATCAAGGCAAGCGTCAGCAGCGCCAGCTTGAGCGGGCGTCCCATGGCGGGCGCTCGCCGTGCAACGGTCGGGTGTTCGCGAGGGGTCGTCGTCATTCGAGGCCTCCGGTCGAATCCATCGGTGCGACAGGCACCGATGGATTCAAGATAGACCTTGACATCATGTGAAGGTCAAGGCGTAGTTGCAGGACATTCAAGGCGTATTCAGGCCTTGCCCGCCGCATCGCGGTCGAGCAGGGCCTTGCGCTCCTCGTACTGTTCTGGCGTGATCTCGCCGCTGGCCAGCCGCCGGCGCAGCACCTCGTGCGGCGTCTCGCGCGGCAGTTGGCCTTGCCTGCCGTGGCGACCCCAGCCGACGTAGACGATCACGCCGATCAAGGCGATCCAGAAGAGCCACCAGAGGAAGTGCATACCGGCCATGAAGCCGCCGCCGTCGTAGAACATGTGCATTTCGTTCACTCCCCGTCGCTGCCGGCACCCTGGACGAGGGCTGCGCGCACGCGCTGCAGCCGATCGTGTACCTCTCGGGCGACGCGCGCGACCTCGGGGTTGGTAGTCATCTGCAGGACGGCCACGGGGTCCATGAAGGCGACGACGAGCCGACTGTCGGCCTCTTCACGGACAACCACGTTGCACGGCAGAAGCAGGCCGATGTCGGGCTCGGCTTCCAGCGCGCGGTGCGCGAGCGGCGGATTGCAGGCGCCCAGGATTCGATAGGGGCGCCCGTCGATCCCGAGCTTGGCCTTCATCGTCGCCTGCACGTCTATCTCGGTGAGCACGCCGAAGCCTTCGGTCTTCAGCGCTTCGGTGACGCGCGCGACGGCCTTGGCGAAGTCGGTGTCGGCGATCTCGCAATGAAAGCCGTAGGCGGCCGGTGTCGGCGGCGCCTGCGTGGCGGGTGTCGGGCCCATGGTCTGCGCCCTCACT